>NZ_JBOGEG010000011.1:0-95063 GCF_050701915.1 Glutamicibacter sp.
CTGGAAGCCTGGGGCCACTACTTATCGCCCTCGACGACTCGCAGTTCGGTCTCGTCTTCTTCAACTTCTTCCTTTGGCAGGACGCCGAGCTTCTGCAGGATCTGGCGCTCGAGTTCGTCGGCCAGATCCGGGTTGTCGCGCAGGAAGCGGCGGGCGTTTTCCTTGCCCTGGCCCAGCTGATCTCCGTCGTAGGTGAACCAGGCACCGGACTTCTTGACCAGGTTGTGCTCGACACCCATATCGATGAGCGAACCCTCGCGGGAGATGCCGTGGCCGTACAGGATGTCGAACTCAGCCTGCTTGAAAGGAGGAGCCATCTTGTTCTTGACGACCTTGCAGCGGGTGCGGTTGCCGACCGCGTTGGTGCCTTCTTTCAGGGTCTCGATGCGGCGGATATCGATACGCACCGAAGCGTAGAACTTCAGCGCCTTGCCGCCAGTGGTGGTTTCCGGGCTGCCGAAGAAGACACCAATCTTTTCACGCAGCTGGTTGATGAAGATTGCGGTGGTCTTCGAGGCCGAGAGGCGGCCGGTGATCTTGCGCAGGGCCTGGGACATCAGTCGAGCCTGCAGGCCGACGTGGCTGTCACCCATCTCGCCTTCGATTTCGGCGCGTGGAACCAGTGCTGCCACGGAGTCGATGACGATGATATCCAGCGCGCCGGAGCCCACGAGCATATCCATGATTTCCAGGGCCTGCTCGCCGGTATCCGGCTGGGAGACCAGCAGCGCGTCGGTGTCGACACCCAGCTTCTTGGCGTATTCCGGATCAAGCGCGTGCTCGGCATCGATGAATGCCGCAACGCCGCCGGCTTTCTGCGCGCTGGCGACTGCGTGCAGGGCAACCGTGGTTTTACCCGAAGACTCAGGGCCGTAGATTTCCACCACGCGGCCGCGTGGCAGGCCTCCAATGCCAAGGGCGACATCCAAGGCGACAGAACCGGTAGGAATTACTTCAATGGGTGCGCGGGTTTCATCGCCCAGGCGCATGACCGAGCCTTTGCCGTAGGCCTTGTCGATTTGGCCCAGGACAGCCTCTAGCGCCTTTTCCCGATCATTTTTTGCTGCCATGGTTCACCTTTGCTCTTGCAAGCCTGCTACGTACTTGCTCATGAATTTTGTCCTGCAATAGACAGTATGCTTGCCCACCGACACTTTGGACTCCGATAGCCCTGAAGTGTGGACAGTCTCAGTGCTTAAGTTCTTGGTGCAGTTTCCTGCGTTGCTTCTAGGATAACCCTATCCGAACAGGTGTTCGAAATTCAACACGGCGTGTTCGAAGATTCGAAGCCGGGATCTTCGAACGAAATCCCTACGATTCCTTTGGCTCGATATCCACGCCAAGCCAGCGTTCGGCCGGAATATCTTGCGCCCGGCACAGGGCTTCCCAAATTTGCTTGGGCTTGACGCCCCTGTTCAGTGCCTCCGCGGCGGTGAGACTGCCAAGTTCGGTAAGGGCCATGGAATCGGCCAGCACGTGGGAGTACCGCGAGCCGAACTCGTTTTCCATATTGCGCCAGAAATCGCTGATTTTCACCTAATTATTCTCCCACGCATAGGCAAGGAGCCCACGCATTTCGCGCAGGCTCCTTGCACGGCTGCCGGCAGTCTCGATTACTGAGTAGCGGTAGCCCTAAAAAATTTGGTTCTAGACCGAGGCCAATGGCTTGCTGCTGCTCTTGGCGGCAAACTCGTTGGCCATATCCGTAGGGACGGTATCCGGGATCGCAATACCCTCTGCCAGGGCAACGCGCTCGGATACTTCACGGAGCATCAAGGACAATGGGATTTCCAGCGCCACGCAGATCGAGGAGAGCAGCTCCGAAGAGGCCTCCTTCTGGCCACGCTCAACCTCGGACAGGTAGCCAAGGGAAACTCGTGCGCTATGCGAAACCTCGCGAAGGGTACGTCCCTGGCGCTGACGGACGTCGCGCAGAACATCGCCGATTTCATGACGGAGTACTACCATTTTGTGCTCCTCCTTCTCGGGCTGGACCATATGGGCTTCTCCCATATCGCGCCAACGGACGACACCATTGACAGTTACGGGTTGCTTGACCATGAATTTAGCCTCTGCTCCTAGGTCCATCTCGAAGATCTAATCAAATACGGGGGCCATCCTTGCGGCCCTACAATTCGTACAACGACAGGTCATACGATTTTGTTCCCGTACGTTCACCCTAATCACTTAAATGCGACCTACGCCACATTCACCATGATTTTTGCGTAACATCTCGGGAAGAAGAGTATTTCGCGTCTTACTGTGAAGAAGCTTTATCCAAGATGGCAGCGAACTGGTGAAGCGCCGCCAGGGTGCTCTGCTCGCGGATCTGTGCCCGATCTCCCACGAAGTGGTGAACCTCGGATCCAGAGTCAGCGCCCATGGCCCACCCAATATACACGGTTCCCACCGCCTTGCCATCGTGCGGGTCCGGGCCAGCGACTCCGGTTGCAGAAATCGCCGCGTCTGCGCCGCAGGCACGCTGCGCACCTACAGCCATCTGCCGGGCAACCTCGGGATCCACCGATCCATTGGCGGCAAGCAGCTTCTCATCGACGCCCAGCAGCGATGCCTTCACCGCGGAGGAATAGCTGACCACTCCCCCGCGCAGCACCGCCGAGGCACCGGGCACCTCGGCCAGGCGCGCGGCAATCATGCCAGCGGTCAGTGATTCGGCCGTGGCCAGCTGCACTGCGCCTTCAATGGCCTTGGCGATAACCTCGGGTGCCTTGGGCTTCATGGCGCCGGCCCTACTTCTGCTTCTTGGACGCTGCTACCAGCTGGCCGGCCTTGACCAGGTACTCCAGTCCGGTGACCACGGTGACTGCCAGGGTCAGCAGCATCAGGTACCACGCCACGGTGCCCAGCCAATCAATGGTGTGGGTGTAAGGCAGCAGGTACAGGCCGATCACGATCGCCTGCAGCACGGTCTTGATCTTGCCGCCCATATTCGCTGCAATCACGCCGTAGCGGATGACCACCACGCGCAGCAAGGTGATGCCCCATTCGCGCACCAGGATCACGATGGTGACCCACCAAGGCAGCTCAGCCAGAATCGAGAAGCAAACCAGCGCGGAACCGGTGAGCAGCTTGTCGGCGATCGGGTCTGCGATCTTGCCGAAGTTGGTGACCAGCCCGCGGCTGCGCGCCAGGTCCCCGTCGAGCTTGTCGGTGTACATGGCAACGACGAAAAGTCCCAGCGCGACCCAGCGCCACAGGCCTTGCTCGTGGTCGTCGGCCATCAGGGCCCACACGAAGAAGGGCACCATGATGATGCGGATGGTAGTGAGCACGTTGGCAATGTTCAGCGTCGGTACCGGTGGCTGGGCACTGCGGCCAGCTTGCTCGCTCATGGGTATCAGTTTCTTCCTGTCAGGTCCCAGGCGTCTTCGCCGGGTTCGTCGGAGCCGTCAAAGTAGTCGACGGCTTGCGGGCGATCTTCCAGATCCTTGGCAACCAGGTCCTCGGCATAGTCGGTGACCGGCTCGGCGTGGTTCACGTTGGCTTCGGCCACCAGCGCAGCCTCGGTGGCCGACGGGGTGCTGGTCGCCGGGTCATCCCCGCGCATCGCGGCCAGGACCATGGGCAGGTCATCGGGCTGGATGAGCACATCGCGGGCCTTGGAGCCCTCGGAAGGGCCGACCACGCCACGCGATTCCATCAGGTCCATCAGGCGCCCGGCCTTGGCGAAGCCCACGCGCAGCTTGCGCTGCAGCATCGAGGTGGAGCCGAACTGGCTGGTGACCACGAGCTCGGTCGCCTGCAGCAGCAGATCCAGATCGTCGCCGATGTCCTCATCGATCTGCTTCTTCTTCTCGGCAGCCGGGATCACGTCTTCCCGGTATTCGGGCTTCAGCTGGCTCTTGACGTGCTCGACCACGCGGTGGATTTCGGATTCGGTCACCCAGGCGCCCTGCACGCGCATCGGCTTGGAGGTGCCCATCGGCAGGAACAGGGCGTCGCCCTGGCCCAGCAGCTTCTCCGCTCCCGGCTGGTCCAGGACCACGCGGGAGTCGGTGACCGAAGAGGTCGCGAAGGCCATGCGCGAGGGCACGTTGGCCTTGATCAAGCCGGTGACCACATCCACCGAGGGGCGCTGGGTGGCTAGCACCAGGTGGATGCCGGCGGCACGCGCCAGCTGGGTGATGCGCACGATGGACTCTTCCACATCGCGCGGCGCGACCATCATCAAGTCGGCGAGCTCATCGACGATCACCAGCAGGTACGGGTAGGGCTTGAGCACGCGCTTGGAACCCTCCGGAGGGTGCACCTTGCCGGCCTTGACCGCCTTGTTGAAGTCGTCGATGTGCTTGAAACCGAAGTTGGCCAGATCGTCGTAGCGGGTGTCCATCTCGCGGACCACCCAGCCCAGCGCCTCGGCTGCCTTCTTCGGGTTGGTGATGATCGGGGTGATCAGGTGCGGCACGCCTTCGTAGGCGGTCAGCTCCACCCGCTTGGGGTCGACCATGACCATGCGCACCTCATCCGGGGTGGAGCGCATCAGGATCGAGGTGATCATCGAGTTCACGAACGAGGACTTGCCCGCACCGGTGGCGCCTGCCACCAGCAGGTGCGGCATCTTGGCCAGGTTGGCCACGACGAAGCCGCCTTCCACGTCCTTGCCCACGCCCATCACCATCGGGTGCTCGGACTTGCGGGCATTGGAGCTGCGCAGCACATCGCCCAGCGCCACGACTTCCTTGTCGGTGTTCGGGATCTCGATGCCGATGGCGGACTTGCCCGGAATCGGCGAGAGGATACGCACATCCGAGGAAGCCACCGCGTAGGAGATGTTCTTGGACAGCGCGGTGACCTTCTCCACCTTGGTGCCCGGGGCCAGCTCGATCTCGTAGCGGGTCACCGTTGGCCCGCGGGAGAACCCGGTGACCTTCGCGTCGACCTTGAATTGCTGCAGGGTGTTGGTCAGCGCGTCGACCACCACCTGGTTGGCCTCGGATGCTTCCTTGGCCGGCGGGCCGGCAGGAAGGTAGTGCTCCTCGGGCAGGGTGTAGGTGACATCGCCGGAGAGCTGCAGCTGCTCGCTGCGTGCCGGGATCGGCGCCTGCGGGGATGCGGAGAGCCCGGCGGCGCGCGAGGAGACCTGGTCCATCGCGGAGGTGGTGGCCTCGGGTTCGGCCTTGAGCCCGATATTGGCCATGATCTCGGCCATCTCGGATTCGGCCTTGGTCGGGCGCTTGACCCCCGGCGGAGGACCGGAGGGCTTCGGGATGGCAACCGTGGCGGTGTCTTCCTGGGCTGGGGCGGCGGAACTGCCCCCATCGAAGTCCGGGCGGGCAATGGCCTGGGTGGCAGCCTCGTCGGCGTCGAAGATCTTGCCGGAGTTGCGGTTGATGGCAGGCATCGCGCCGGTGGACGGCTCGGCTGGATCATCCTGGCCGATGACCGCCTTGTCGTAGGCGACATCGCCGGGGCGATCAGAGTGCTCGCCGCCGTCCACGTCGTAGACTTCGGTGACCTTGCGGGCGGCCGCGGCACGGCGTTCGAAGAAGCCCTGCTTCTTCTTCCTGGGAGCGGGGGCCGGAGCCTCGTCCTGCGGGTAGAGGTAGGACTGGTCATGGTCCTCGCCGGCTGGATCGAGTTCCGCTGCGGCAGTTGCGCGGGTTGCACGCGGTGCCTCCGGGTCCTGGCCGAGCAGGCGGTTGTAGCCCGAACGCACGCGCGAAGGGATCTGCGTGAATGGCGTGGCGGTGACGATCAGGATGGACATGATCACCAGGAAGATGAACACGGCCATGGCGCCCGGGACCGAGATCAGCAGGCCCAGCGGGGTGCCCAGGATGGATCCGGCCATGCCGCCGGCATTCCAGAGCGCCTGGAAATCGTCGGAGACCGCTGGCGAGCCGTTGGCCAGCGAGGCGATGGACGAGCCGGAGAGCGTCATGATCAGCAGGCCGATGCCGATGCGGTTGTTCGCGGTGACCGCTTCCGGGTAGCGGAAGAGCCGGAAGGCGCCGATGAACAAGATGACCGGTAGCAGCACGGCCATGAAGCCCAGGGTGCCGCCGGCGACCGCGTGCACGCCGGTGCCGAACCAGCCCGCATCGCGCAGGCCCCACCATTCGATGATCGCGACGATGATCGAAATCAGCGCGAGGAACAGTCCGGTGCCGTCGCGGCGCAGCTCGTAGTCAGGCTTGACGGTTCCGCCGATGCGGCGGAACGCGCCGCCGAAGATCCGGGCAATGCCCATCCACACGCTGCGTATTGCGCGCAACGGCAGGGCGAGTTCCGCATCCGGGTTCTCGGGCGTTTTCTTGGAGGACGAGGAGCTGGACGCCTTGGGTTTGCGCGCCGCGGTCTTCTTCGTCCCCTGAGACTGGGTACGTGGGGCCATACTCCAAGGGTATCGCCATAGGCTGGATCCGCCCCGAATTTACACGTCTGCACGGGGTGCAGCAGCTAGATAATCGTCACGTGGCGCCAGGGAGCTAGTGCGCGTACTCGATCACCAAGGTGTAGCGGCCATTGCCTTCCACGCAGGTGTGGCTGCTGACTTCGTACCCGGAAGCCTTGAAGGCATCCACCGTGGCGGATTCCATCATGGCGCAGGTCTCGGCGCTGGAGACCTCCTGGGTATAGGTCGTGCCGTTGGCGTGGGCCCCCGGGATACCGGCCAACCCTACCGCCGTGGCCAGCATGCCGGCCACGGCGCATGCGGCGAAATGGCTCTTGAACTTCATTTTCACTCCTGGTCTGCTTCCGTCCCGGGCGCTTGGGCCAAGCGCCTACGTCCAAAAGTGCCACAGCATTCCCTGCACTGCCAGCAGCTTCCAGCCAGGAGCCAGCCAGCGCCTGGCCGCGGAAACCGGATGGGATCAGCCGCGGGCTGCGCAGCGGTTGAGCCCAGCCAGGATGGCGAATCCGGAAGCAAAGCACACTGCCAGCAACCCCAGGGCCGTGCCCAGGAACGGGGCCGGATCGATTTCGCCCAGGCCCAGCGCGGCAATGGCCGACGCCGGAAGCAGGGCCGCGAGGACCGCTCCGATCCCGGCAGCGGCCGATTGCCTGGCAGCTGAGGCCGGCTGGTGTCCCATGGCCTGGATTTCAATGGCCGCATACGCACCGCTGCAGCAGACAAGTCCCATCAGCGCTCCGGCAACCGCGCCGTATGCCAAGGGGATGCCGAGGTCTCCCGGGCTGCTGCCATAGCCGTGCTCGCGGATCGGCCAGAACATCCAGAGCACCGCCAGCATCCCCAGGACCATGCCCAGACCTGCTGCGATCGCGAACATGCTTCGGGTCATCGAGGCCACGGTCCTTGAAGTTTTCCCATTCATGGCACCAGCCTAGGACGACTAGGCACTATTTGCTACTGCCTTTGGGTTTCAGCTGCCAGTTATCATCCGTTCGCTGCCGGACCGCAAGGCCGGCGCTAGGAGAAGTCCAGGCCGAGCAGTGCGTTCTCGGTGACCTCCGGCAAGGCCGGATGAATCCAGTACTGCTGCGTGGCGACCTCGCGCACATCCAGCCCGAAGGCCATAACCGTAATCATCTGCTGGATCAGCGTTGAAGCTTGCGGGCCCATGTAGTGCGCGCCCAGCAGCTTGCCGGTTTCCTTGTCGGCGATGAGCTTGGCGATACCGGTGCTGTCTTCCATCGCCCAGCCGTAGGCCACATCCCCGTACTTCTGCACCTTGGCGGTAATGGCATGACCTGCCTCGCGGGCTTCTTCCTCGGTCAATCCGACGTAGGCGATCTGCGGGTGGGTGAAGACCGCCGCTGGCACGTGCTCATGGGGCATCTTCTTCATGTCCTGCGGGTTCAGCAGGTTGTGGCGCACTGCGCGCATTTCCGCGTTGGCCACATGCTTGAGCAAGAATGGCGAGGAAATATCGCCCAGCGCCCAGATGCCTTCGGCGGATGCCGAACGGCCGTATTCGTCCACGCTGACCCGGCCGTCCACGGAATCGATGCCTGCCCGGTCCAAATCCAGCTGGTCGCCGTTGGGGATGCGCCCCGTGGCCACGAGTAGCACTTCTGCGCTGGCGGTGGAACCGTCATCCAGGGTCAGCACCACCCCGTCGCGCTCTTGCACGGCGCTGATCACGGTCCTGCCCTTGCGCACGTCATAGCGTTCTGCGGCCATCTGGTTGAATGGCTCGCGCAGATCGGCGTCCAGCTGGCGCATGAGCTCGGAGCGGGCCAGGATGGTGACCTTGGTGCCCAGCGCTTCGAAGACGTGGGCGAACTCCATGGCAATGTAGCCGCCGCCAATGATCACGATGGACTTGGGCTGGCGGGCCAAGCGCATGATGTCTTCGTTGGTGTGGAAAGCCACGCCCGAATCGATGATTTCCTGCGGAATGAACGGGCGCGAACCGGCGGCCAGGACAATCTGGTCCGCGCTGATGGTCCTGGTTTCTGTTCCCTGCCCGGTGCGCAGCGTGCGCTCGCCGACAAAACGCGCGTGCTGGTCGTAGACATCGATATTCGGCGTCTGCCCGCCACGGCGGTAGTCTTCGCCGCCCTGGGCAATGGGATCGATGCGCTGATCGAAGACCCTGCTCACGATGCCTGGCCAGTGAACGGAATTGACCTGGGCGTCAATTCCCAGCCTTGCCGAGTGCCTGGTTTCCAGGGCAACGTCGGCGGCATAGACATACATCTTGGTCGGGATGCAGCCGACGTTCAGGCAGGTACCGCCGAAAGCGCCCTTCTCGAGGATGGCAATGGATTTGCCATCGAATTCCGGGCCGGGGATGGAATTGCCCGAACCGGTGCCGAGGATGATCAGATCGTAGTGCTTGTCTGCCTCGATTGCGGCGGAAGACGTCATGGCAGGGGTACCTTTCACGGTCAATGCTGGGGCCCGGCAGGCAGGCGCTTGGCCATTGCTTGCCTACCGGGCAGGCTATCATCCGGGCACTTTACTGCCACTATGTTGCAGCTCTGGCTCATCAGCCAGGCTGAAGACCAGTTGCACGATGCCGTTCACCAGCACCGGCTCCGCGTTGATCCCGTAGACCTGCAGCAGAAGTTCAGGTTTCAGCACTTCCTGGGGCGTCCCCGAAGCGATGACCCCGCCGTTGGCCAGCATGACCAGCTTGCTGCAGTAGCGGGCGGCCAGATTCAAATCGTGCAGCACCACCACCGTAGTGGTTCCCAGTTCCCCGACCATGCGCAGCAGCTCATGCTGGTAGCGGATATCCAGGTGGTTGGTGGGTTCATCCAGTAGCAAGTGCTCGGCCTGCTGGGCCAATGTCCGGGCAACCAGCACGCGCTGCTTTTCGCCGCCGGACAGGGTCGAGTAGCGGCGGTCGGCCAAGTGCCGGGCGCCGACCCGGGACAGCGCCGAGGCAACTGCCTGGTGGTCCTCGCGGGCAAAGGCGGCCAGCGCCTTGCGGTGCGGAGCCCTGCCCAGGAGCACCATTTCGGCGACACTGACCGGCAGCTCGGTGGGCGTTTCCTGGGCCACCACAGCAATCCTGCGAGCCAGCTCGTTGCCGCGCAGCTCGGTGACCGGGCGCTCGTCCACGAGCACCAGCCCCGCCGTGGGCCGGAGCGCCGCATAGAGCGTGCGCAGCAGGGTGGATTTGCCGCTGCCGTTGGGGCCGATCAGCCCCACGACTTCCCCGGGGCCCGCCTGCAGCCCTGCCGATTCAATGACCAGCTTTCCGCCATAGCCCACGGAAATATCTGTAGCAGTAATCATGGTTCTTGCCTTCCTCCAGGTCCTTGGTTCTTATTGAGCCGCATTGAGCTTGCGTACTAGCGCGAACAGCAGCGGGGCGCCGAGCAATGCCGTGACGATTCCCAGGGGTAATTCCTGCGGCGCCATGGCAGTTCGGGCCAGCACATCGGCCCAGACCAGGAAGATCGCGCCGAGCAGGGCGGCTACCGGAATCAAGATGCGGTGCGTCGAGCCGACGCACAGCCGTGCTACGTGGGGAATCACCAGCCCGACGAACCCGATGCCGCCGGAGGACGCGACCAGCGCGCCCACGCACACCGCGGTCACGACCATGACGGCCGCACGCAGCTTGGCTGGCGATATTCCCAGCGCTTGGGCGGTGCCATCGCCAATGGCCAGCGCGTCCAGCGGCCGCGACCAATAGGCCAGCAGCGTGGCGGTCCCGAGCACCACGATCCAGGTGATCATGACCGATTGCCCGGTTGCCTGCGCCAATGAACCCAGCGTCCAGAAAAGCACCGAACGGCCCGCATTGGGATCATCCGAAGCGAAGATCAGCAGCGAGGTGAGCGCGTGCAGCACATAGCCCACGGACACCCCGGCCAGCACCAGCCGGGTGGAAGTCATCTCCGAACCGACCCGCGCCAGCAGGTAGACGAAGATCCCGGCGGCCAGCGCGCCGGCAAAGGCGCTTGTCGCCAGCGAGGCCGTGCCGATGCCGGCAGTGGCGCCAAAGAGGATCGAGGCCGCCGAGAGCGTGGAGGCCCCGGAGGTCACGCCCAGCAGGTAGGGTTCGGCCAGGATGTTGCGGGTCAGCGCCTGCAGCGCCACCCCGGCCAGGGCCAGCCCGGCGCCGACTGCGGCGCCCAGCAGCACCCGCGGCACACGCAGCAGCAGGACGATGGACTCATCGGTGGCGCTGAATGCACCAGGTGCGGATACCCCGGAAAGGTGCGCTTTGAGGATCTGCAGCACGGTGCCCGGCTCGATGGACACCGGGCCGAGTCCTACGGCCACCGGCAAGGTGAGCAGCAGCGCGGCCAGCAGCCCGGCGATCCACAGCCACGAGTGCCGGGCCCGCCGGTCATGGCCCAGGTCATCGCCGGGGCAGGCCAGCGGTTCGAGGGGTTCTGCCAATGCAGGTTCCAACGGGGTCATGGTTGCCTTTCGGGAGTTTCGCCAATGGAATCGGTGCGCAGGCTCAGTGCGGCAGCCAGCGCAATCAGGGTCAATGCGCCAAGCACGGCAGCGGCGGCCAGGTAGCCGGCGGCGGCCAGCGCCGCTCCGGAGGCCGCCGTGCCCAGGAACAAGCCCAGGGACATTCCGGCCGCGTTCAGGCTCAGCGCGGTGCCGCGCACCTGCGTGCAGCGGCTCACCAGCAGGCTCATCACGGCGGCCGAGACCACCGCGTGGCTGGCCGAAAGCACCGCCGTGCTGGCCACCGCCAGCGGCAGCACCGGTGAGAGGTAGACACCGAACAGCGCCACCAGGGAAATGCCCAGGCTGAGGACCATCACGGCACGGGTGCGCCGCTGCGAATCCTCGGCATTGAGCATCCGCCCGGCCAGCAGGTGGCCGAGGAAGAAGGCCCCGCCGCTGACCGACCAGATGAAGGCGAACCAGCTGGCGGTCAGCGCGAACTTCTCCGCGTACAGCGGGGCGAGGAACGCCAGGTGCCCCATGAAGGCGCCGGCGCGGCCGAAGGAGACCAGCAGCAGCGCCCGGGCGCCGGGCACGCCAGCCAGGGTGCGGAAGGCAGCCAGGTAGCCCAGCCGGGCCGGTGCCGATGTTTCACCGGCTGGACCGGATTGCCCGGCGCCGCGGCGGCCATAGTGCAGCACCGCCGGGATCAGGGCGATGCTGATCGCGGCGATGGCGACCAGGTTTCCCTGCCAGCCCCAGAACAGGGCCGGCAGCACCAGCAGCGGCGCGCCTACCGTGGAGGCCAGGGTCTGGGCCGTCATCACCAAGGTGGCTGCCCGGCCCGCGGCCGGGGTGGTGCCGAAGCGGTCCGCGGCCGCGGTGGACAGCGCGGGGTACAGCAGCGCGTTGGACACGCCGGTGGCCAGGCAGAAGACCGCCAGCGCGGCCAGGCCCGAGAATGTCCCCACGACGGCTGCCAAGCCCATCAGCCCCAGTGCCGCGGCGGCTATGGTGCCCGGGGCGATGCGCCCGATCAGCGGGGCCAGCGCTACCCCGGCGAGCACCGCGCCGATGCCGGCCAGCCCGCGCAGGGTGCCGGTTTCGGCATAGCCGGCCCCGGCCCAGTCGGCGATGGGCACCAGGAAGGTGCTGAGCACCGTGAAGGGCAGCAGTCCCAGCGCGGAGGCCAGCAGCGCCGGCCAGATCTCGGCGATGATGCGCCGCTCGCTGGGCAGCGGGTGGGCGGTTTCGACTTCTGGCTGGCTCATGCGGCGCTCCCTATTCCGGCGTTGATCATGCCCAGGTCTTCGGCGAAATCCTGCACCGCGAAGGCCGTTGAGATCTCCTGTCCGGCCCGGGCCGAGGCGGCCTGCACCAGGGCCTCTTCGTAGGCGGCGAGCATCGAGTCGATCATCGGGCAGGGCACAGCCAGTTCCCGGGCCAGGCCGGCGATGATCTTCGTGCGGTAGTAGTCTTCCTTGGGCATCCGCGGCACATCCCATTCGCCCTGGTCATTTTGGAAGACCGGGCGGAAGGCGATGGCCGAGAAGTCGAAATAGCGGCCCTGCGCGTCGGGCTGCGAGAAGGGGTCGATGAGCAGCGAGGCGTAGCGCACGTAGAGCAGGTACTCCTGCTCGATGGCCGGCAGCTGCTCGAATCCGGCCGCTTTTGCCGGGTCGATGCTCTGGGGGTGCACCGGATATCCGTCATCGAGCATGAAGGCCAGCAGGTTGACCGGCTGCCCGCCCAGCGCGGCGGTAATGGCCGACAGCTCCCGCCAGGCCTCGGCCATGGAGTGGATCAGCGCCGGGGTGACCGGGCCTTCGGGATAGAGCTTGTAGACGTACTGGGCGGGCGGGGCGGGAGCGAAGACTGCGCGCAGCGCCACCTCGTTGAAGAACAGGGCCGGATGCACGTACAGCGACATGTTCCGTGCTTCGGCTTCAACCGGCAGTCCCACCAGCTGCACCTGGGTTCCGGCTGCGGCATGCACCGCACGCAGCCGCTGCAGCGCGGGCGTGGCCCCGCCGGTGGAGCCGGCGTAGATGCGGGCCTTGGCTCCGGCGGTCAGCACCAGCGCTCCGCCGGCCCCCTCCACCTGCCGGGTGTCCCCCAGATAGCTGGAGAAGCTGATGATTTCCGGGTCGGCGCCGCTGCGGCGGGCGAATTCGCGCACCAGTGCCGCCGAGCCCAGCGTGGGCGAGAGCAGCACGATCCGCGCCAGGGATTCCAGCACGGCCGGCGGCAATTCGCGCAGCACCGGCAGGTAGGCGTCGGCGGTGGCCGCCAGCACCAGGGTGTCCCAACCGCCGCGCACCTGCTGGTAGCCGCGGTAGCGGTGCTCGATGCGCACCTGCCCGGCCAGTGCGCCATGGGAAGGGTTTTGCACCTGGGCCCGCGCGGTGCCGGCGTTGGCCTCCAGCGCGGCGAAGAAGGCGGCCGAGCGCCGCGAGGCGCGCCCCGCGATGCCCAGTTCCCCGGGCAGCGCTCCGAGCAGCACGGCGCTTTGCACCCCGGCCGGTCCGGTTCCGGCAATGAGGATATTTCCTAGTTCGTCCATCGGCTAATTGCTTTCCGTTCTCGTGCGCGCCTTGGTGTACAGCGCGATGTCGAAGACCTGCCCGGGCTGGCGGATCGTGCCGGCCAGCTGCCACAGTCGGGGGTCCACAGGTTGCATCGGGTAGTTGAACAGCGACTTCAGCCCGTCGCCGAAGCGCATCGCCACCACCACGTCGTCGCGGGTGCGCGGATGCAGCTGGTGCAGCAGCTCGTATTTCACGGCCACCGTGGAGCTGAAGACGATGTGCGTGGCCTGGGGCAGGAAGTCCAGCTGGTGGATTTCCTCTCCCTGCAGGCGGATGTCCAGGCCCTCGCCCAGCTGCGCCACGACCCGGCGGCCCAGCTCCAGCGCTTCGGGATCGATGTCGATCCCCAGGGCGCTGGCTCCGGTGCGCGAGGCCAGGTTCAGCAGGGTCATCGGGAAGGAGCCCGAACCGACCAGCAGCACCTTGGAGCCGGAGTCCGGGGCGACGGCGCCGAATTCCTCGGCGATGCAGGATTCGATGTTGGCGAAGTAGCCCTCGGCTCCGCTTCGGCCTTCGAGCAGGCGCAGCGCCCGGTACTTCTCGATGACCGCGACGCAGCGCGCCGATTCGGTGCGCAGCGCCGCGGCCAGCCCCGTGCCGGCTTCGGTGGCGGCCAGCTGGGCATAGCCCGGTTCGTTGGCCGGGTCGGTGACCAGCTGCGCATAGCTGGCCAGCAGCACTTCGAGCGCGGCAGCGTACCGCGTCGAGCCGTCATACCCTTGGGCGGCTTCGGTGAACCGGCCGAGGTAGCCGTGCAGCGTTGCGGCCAGGTCAGCCGCGGCCCGGGTGGTCAGTGGTGTTTCAGTCATGGATATATGCAGTCCCTTCGGCCACGATGCTTACTTCTGTGCAGATCTGCAGCGCGGTGGCCTTGGCGCGGCTGCAATCTGCGTGCACCTGCACGGTGCCTCCGGGCTGCTTCACGCTGGCATTGACCGGAGCGCCGGTTTTCGCTGCCAGGTAGGCGCCCAGCGCGGCACTTCCCGATCCGCAGCTGCCTTCCCAGATGAGGCTGCCCAGCGCCGGGACGCTGACCAGCGGGTCCAGTTGCCCGCGGGCCGGATCGTAGAGCATGACGCCCACGACGGACACCGCTTCGCTGGCGCCCAGGTCCAGGGCCAGCTGCTGCGCGCGCCCGCGCAGCTGGGGATCCAATCCGTCGCATTCGGCGACCAGGTGCACCGCGTCGGCGTAGCGCACCAGCCCGGCGTCGGCAACGCCCGGGAACGGGTACGGGTCGATGCGCAGCGGCCAGGGCATCGCCAGCTGGCAGCGGTAGGCGGCGCCGGCCGGCTCGACCCGGCAGCTCAACAGCTGCGTGGCGCCGGAGGCTTCGATCAGCAGGTCCAGCGGGCCGCTGCGGGCGCGGCGCGCGGCATGCAGCGCGGCCAGCGACAACGCGGCGTTGGCGCAGAATTCGTCCCCGGCCATGTGCAGCCTGGCCTGTGCCTGAGGCGAGCTGGGCGGCAGGATGAACCCGACTTGCTCGGCGTGCACGTGCTCTGCGCGCAGCAGCCGGTCAGCGATGCTCCGGTAGTGCGCCGCCGGATGCCGGCTGGTCACCAGCACGGTGGTGTTCGATGCCGGGCTGAGCTTGACGAATTCAACGGGGGTGGCACCCCGGGCCAGGCCATGGCTGGGGCCGCGCCCGTGCACCGGGCGGGCCGGGCGGCGCGAAGAGGCCGCTTGCCGGCGCAGGGCCGCTGGCTGGCTCATCAGCGGGCCAGCCGGTCGGCGATCAGCTCGACCCCGTCCACGGCCAGCGGGCCGGGCGAGGAGTAGTAGTAGTTCAGCGGCACGATGGCGCTGTCCTGTTCGATGGCGGGCAAGCCGGCCAATTCGGGGCGGTCGCGCAGCTGGTCGATGACCTGCTGGTCGGTTTCCAGGTTCGAGGAGCCAGTCGGCAGGTACATGGCGAAGACCTTGTCGGCACCGCTGTTCACGAGTTCTTCGGTGGAGGGCTCGAAGTAGCGCTTGGGCACGTCGTTGAAGACGTTCTCCATGCCCAGCAGTTCCATCTGCTCGGCGACCAGCGATTCATGGCCGTAGGAGCCCAAAGTGCCGGCGGTGGGCACGTACAGCGGCATCCCCCGCTGGCGGCCGTCCTGCTTGACACTGCGCGCGGCTTGCTCGACGCGTGCCCGCATCTCCTTCACGGAGTCCCCGGCCGCCTGCTCGGTGCCGAAGAGCTGGCCGTAGGACTCTACGTCCTTGTAGATCTGGTCGAAACCGCTCAGCCCGCCGGTGGATCGATCCTCGAATCCGGCGCAGTATCCGCTGACGGTCAGCATCTTCACCCCGGCGCTTTCCAGGCGTTCAGCCAACGAATCAAGATCGATTCCAGCAGCGATATCGGTGCCGATCACTACGTCTGCGCCCGAATCCAGGATCATCTCGTAGGAGACATCATGCGAGTCCTCGGTGATCCGCTCCGCCTTGCGCACTGCCGCCATGGTTTCTTCGTCGAAAGGCACCTGCCAGCTGCCTGCGTAATGCGTGAGCTTGTCTCCGGCTCCAGCGGCGGTCAGCAGGGCCGGCGCTTCCGAGCCAACTGCAAGAACGCTCTCCGGCGCCTTGTCGAAGACGACCTGCCTTCCGCAACTGTCCAAGGTCAGGCTCTTCGCATCGGTGCCCTGCGGTGCACCGCTTGCAGTTCCGGCTGGTGTGCTGCATCCGGTGGCAAGGGCCAGGACCGCAACCGGCACGACCAGCTTCCAGGCGTTGAGTTTTTTCATCTATCAGTGCTCCATTCAAGGCGGGCAGGCCTCGGCCGCCGAATTCCGGCGCGCTCCTCTGCCAACAACGCTAAACACTAATGAGAATCATTATCAATTGTCAAAACAACTACGATCCCCTTGAAGCTTTCGGAAATGTGTGGCGACGGCGCGGGCAGATCGGCCGCGCCAGGGTGTGGCTGCGAGCCATGGAAACGGGCGTCGAAGCCGGTTGAGCAACGACCTGGAGTACCTCGAAGCCAGGCCAGGAGGCTAAGGGGCGGAAATCAATGCCGCAACATCCGGAGGGCCAGGGAAAAATCGAACACAAAAGCGAAGCCCTGTTAAGAACCTCTATAAGAACCCAAAAAGAGTAGTAACGAGCCCATAACCACCGACCGGCGCCGACTTCACACTGGAAGTGAAGTGATCCCAATCACGAATCTTTCGCCAAGGAGTCTCAAATGTCCAACACCAGACCGATCATCAGTCCGCTTCCAGCGCCAGTCGCCAAATCCCCGTCTAGTATCCGCCGCGTCGTCGCTGCGTCCATGGCCGGGACCGTTGCCGAATGGTATGAATTCTTCATCTACGGCATCGCCGCGACGCTGGTCTTTGGCCAGTTGTTCTTCCCGCAAACCGGAAATGCGCTGGACGGCATCATTGCGGCATTTGCCACTTATGCCGTTGGTTTCGTAGCTCGACCGCTCGGCGGCATCGTATTCGGCCACTACGGCGACAGATACGGGCGGAAGAAGCTGCTTCAGTTTTCCCTGCTTCTGGTGGGCGTTTCCACATTCTTGATGGGATGCTTGCCGGGCTTCGGCACCATCGGATACGCTGCCCCGATATTGCTTGTCACCATGCGTTTCCTGCAGGGGTTTGCCGTGGGCGGCGAATGGGGCGGCGCGGTACTGCTGGTTTCCGAGCACAGCCCGGAGAACCGCCGGGGGTTCTGGGCGAGCTTCCCCCAAGCCGCAGCGCCGGTAGGCAACGTACTTGCAACCCTGGTGATCCTCGGCCTGTCATGGACCCTCAGCGACGAAGCATTCCTCGCGTGGGGCTGGCGCGTCGCATTCTGGCTATCAGCTGTAGTGATTTTAATCGGCTACATGATCCGCCGCACCGTAGAGGACGCCCCCGTTTTCCTCGAAGCGCTCAAGCGTCAGCAAGCAGCCCAGGAAAAGGCAGCAACGCTGATGGAAGTGTTGGTTTCCCAGCCATTGACCGTGTTCAAGGTCGTGCTCATGCGTATGGGAGAGAATGCCTCCTACTACCTGATGATCGTTTTTTCCATTACATATCTGACCATGAACGAGTTGATGGAGCACTCGCAGATCCTGCTGGTGCTCTTCGCCGGAAACGTGATCCAGTTCTTTGCAATGGTCGGCGGCGGCTGGCTGTCGGACATCTTGGGCCGCAAGAAAACCATCCTGCTCGGTTATGCGGGCCTAGCCTTCTGGGCTCTGACCTTCTTCCCGTCCATGAATTCGGGCAATGCGTGGCTGGTGTTCGCAAATCTCGGTTTTGGCCTGGCCGTGCAGGCTCTAGCCTACGCACCGCAAGCAGCATTGATCTCGGAGATCTTCCCAACCCGCATGCGATACATGGGCTCTTCCTTCACGTATCAGATCGGTACCATCTTGGCAGGCTCGATTGCCCCGATCATCGCCGCCTCACTACTGCGCGCCTTCGAGTCGACCACTCCGATTCTTGTGTATATCGGCCTGGTGCTTGTTCTGTCGGTGTTCGCCCTCAGCCGCCTTCGAGAGACCCGCGGTTTGGACTTGAGCACTCTGGACCGTTAGCCCGGCCCATCGCCCCTGACCGGCCAAGGCCTGCTGCACGGTCGCAGCAGGCCTTGGCCGGTTGTTGTGTCCCCGCGGATCGATGGGCGTTGCGCACCAACGGCATCCGGTGGATTATTTTCTGGTTATGCGCGAAGCGATCAGGAGCACGTGGTGGTCAAGGGCCAACCGGCCTTCAGACCAACCTTCCCCGAGCATCAAATTTATGCGGTCAAGTCTCTGGCGGACGGTGTTGGCATGGCATCCAAGAACCGCAGCCGTTCGAACGACGTTGCGCGATTCATCCAGGAACGCCAATGCGGTATCGGCGAGCGCGCTTCCGGATTTTTGGTCGTAGTCCAGCAGCGGACCGAGCGTCAGGCGCAATGTCTGTTGAATGGTTTGCGCGTCGGCATTGGCCAGGAAGATGCCGATCGTACCAAGCGATTCCCAACTGATGACGTTGCCCACATGTTCCAGCGAACCAGCAGCCAGCAGCATGCGCTCCACAAGAGAAAACCCCTCACCCGTCTGGTCTAGGTCCAACTCGACTGGGCCATGGGCCATGCGGATACCGCCAAACCGTCTCGCACCCGGCTTTTTCAGCAGATCTACGACAGCCGAAAAGCTCTCCTGCGGCGCAACTAGATATAGCTGGTCGTTGAATCGTGCACGCAACAGGTGCTCGCCCTGCAAAGCTTCAAGCGCATCTTCGAACCCCGTGAGCGAAGAATCGGTTCCTTGTACGATTCCGACCTGGTACGGTTCGCCACGACGCAGCCCATATGCGGCCATCTGTTCCAGGGTGTGTGCCCGATGCCCGCCCTCAGCCGGAGCCAGCAATGTGGCGAGTAGCTCGGTTCGGCGCTTCTGCTGGTCGTGGCGTCCTGCACCGGAATGCCCGATGAGGCTACCAAGCACCATGGCCCCTCGAAGCAGGATAGCCCGTTGCACCCCATGCAGCGTTCCCTGGACAACCAGGGCACCCAGGGTTTGTCCGTCCAGCACGGCAGCCATAACCGTGATCGTAGTGCCATCAGCCAAGGTTCCGGCGACCGGCTCATTCTTCTTCCGCGATAGCGGGATGATCGTTCGAGCCGGATGCAGCATCTCACCGTTTCCATGCCCGGCGCTTTGCCTGATGGTCAGGTCCAGCACATGAACAGGCAATCCAAGCAGATCGCCGAGAACCGCTCCCAGGCGCAGCAGTCCCTGGGGTTCGCCGATTGCTTTAAATAGCTGCACATCCGCTCGGGCCAGATGTTCAAGTTGTTCATTGGCGCTACGATAATCGGAGTTGGCCTGTTCCATTTCCAGCATCGTGGCCCGCAGCGCATTCACGTGCCGCTGGTTTTCCAAGGCGACGGCGACCTGGTTCGCGAGGGCTTCTAGCGCAAATATCTGCTCATGCGTGAAGCTGTGCTTCACGCGGTCGGCGACCATCAGCGCACCAATGATGTCCTCGCCCACGCGTAGCGGGGCACCCATGATGGCTTTGACCCCTTCAGCGCGAACCACCGCGTCGATTTCATCAATGTGATTCAAGGACGTTGCCGAGTCGTAGTCCATTACCTGGATCGGCCCATCGGCTTTGGCCACCGATCCCAGTACGCCATATCCCAACGGCATGCGGATTTCCCGATAGGCCTGGGTCCACACGCCATCTGTTTCAATGATGCGGGTCTGCGCTTCTTCATTCAGCGAGATGTAGGCCATGTCTACCCCGACGATCGTGCGGGTCCGGGTGACAATCTGGCGCAATACATTGTCGCCCTGCCGGACCGTGGAAATCGCTACCGAAGTCTCGGATAACGCCAGCAGAAGCGTGCGCAGACTACGGGTTCTCGCTTCGGCACGGTCCAGTGCATGCCGAGTTTCATCGAGCGCCACATCCGTCTCTGCCAAGATTCTCCTCTGTCATATAGGAAGCACACATTCCGTCTGCGTGATTATGGAGAATCATACATGGATGTGACCTGCGACGCAGAGCAGACTGGTGCTCAAGCCAATCTCTACATGAATATCGTGAGGATCCCCCTTGACGCAGATCACCAAACAGATGCTCCCCCGCCCGGAGCAGGCCCGCATCGTGCGCGGTGCGGTCCTCAATACCATCGGCGCCGATACCCCCTACGCGGAATCCCAACCACTGAGCATCGATGAGATCCGGTTGGAGTCGCCCAAGGACGGAGAGGTGCTCGTCCGCATCGATGCTGCCGGCATCTGCCATTCCGACTTGTCTGTGGTCAACGGTTCGCGTCCTCGACCGGTACCGATGCTGCTCGGACATGAGGCTTCCGGACTTATTGAGGAGCTCGGCCCGGGGGTCGAGAACCTGAGCCTCGGGCAGCGGGTCGTGCTGACTTTCCTTCCCCGGTGCGGGCAATGCCCGGCCTGCAACGAATCCGGCGGCAAGCTGCCTTGCGTTGCCGGGGCGCAGAGCAACGAACTTGGCATCCTGCTCACAGGCGGCAGCCGGCTAACGCGCCATGGCCGACCGGTAGCCCACCACTTGGGAGTATCTGCCTTTGCGGAGCATGCCGTAGTCGATGCCCGCTCGGTCGTTCCTGTCGGCGATGACGTGCCGGCCGACATCGCGGCAGTCCTTGGATGCGCGGTGCTCACAGGCGGCGGGGCCTTGCTCAACGCCGCGCGCATCACCGCTGAAAGCCGTGTCGCCATAGTGGGTCTAGGCGGAGTAGGCATGGCAGGGCTGCTCACGGCTTTGGCGTACGACTGCAAGGAAGTCATCGCCATAGACGCACAGAACAATAAGCTCGACTTGGCCTTGGAATGGGGAGCCACCGCGGCCTACACTCCTCAGCGGGCGGTTGACCGCCAGGTCACGGCCGACGTCGTGCTCGAAGCCGTGGGCCATCCGGCCGCATTCGAGACCGCAGCTCAAATCCTTGGGCTAGGTGGCACCCTCGTCACCGTGGGTTTGCCAAAGCCAGGCGAGACTGCGCAGATCGAGCCGCTGTCGCTCACGGCCAAGGCGCAATCGATCGTCGGCAGCTATCTCGGTTCGGCGATCCCGTCTCGCGACATCCCGATCTTCGAGGAATTATGGCGTTCGGGAAAACTGCCGCTGGAGAATCTGATTTCCGGGCATATCGCCCTGGACGAGATCAATACCGCCATGGACGATCTTGCCTCCGGGCGGGTCCTACGCCAGATAATCAACTTTTGACCGCACCCGCTCTATTCCAAGGACAGCCAATGAACGACGCACAACATACCTACGAAGCAATCATCCTCGGTGCCGGGTTCGGCGGGTTGGGCATGGGTGCCCAACTCAAGCAGGCCGGAATCGACAATTTCTTGATCATCGACCGCGGTGACTCGGTCGGTGGCGTTTGGAGGGAGAACACCTATCCGGGTGCGGCTTGCGACACTGAAGCGCACCTGTATTGCTACAGCTTCTTCCCGCACCTTCGCGTAAGCCGCATGTACGCGGATCGCGAAGAGCTGCTCAAGTACCAGCAGGACTTGGCCGAAAATTTCGGCCTGGCCGAACAACTGAGACTAAGCACCGAAGTTGCCGAGGCCAGGTGGGATGCCAAGGCCGCGCTGTGGAACATCACTTGTGGCGATGGCACGATCCATAGCGCTCGCGTATTCATTCCGGCATGGGGCCAACTCAATTCCCCCAGCGTCCCGCACCTGGAGGGGATCCAGGATTTCCGGGGTTCCGCATTCCACTCGGCCCGGTGGGATCACGATGTCCAACTGGAAGGCAAGAAGGTCATCAGCATCGGCACTGCGGCCAGCGCCGTGCAATACGTACCGGAAGTAGCAGCCGTCGCGGGCCATCTGGAAGTGTTCCAGCGCAGCGCCAACTGGATGATGCCCCGGAACCAGATCATCTTCAGCGAGGAACAGCTCGACGCGTATGCCAACGATCCTTCGCTCTTTAACGCCAGCCGCTCGGAGCTCCACGCGTTCCGGGAAAATGGCTTTGAGCGTACCCGCCTGGCCAGCGAGGCCCAGCAGGAGGGAATGCGTCTGGCCCTGGCACATCTGGCCAGCCAGGTCCCGGATGAGTCGCTGAGGGCTGCGTTGACCCCGGAATACGAATTCGGATGCAAACGTATACTTCGCAGCGACGATTACTATCCGGCGCTCATGCGCGAGAACGTCAACCTGGTCACCGAGCATGTCTCCCACATCGAGGAGACCGGGGTGCGCACCGCCGATGGCGTGCTGCATGAGGCCGACGTGATCATCTTCGGCACCGGTTTCTCCTCCCAGGCCTTCCACGGCGATCTGAGAGTGATCGGTGCGTCCGGCGAGACCTTGTCCGATCGTTGGTCCGAAGGTGCCGAAGCCTATCTGGGGATCAGCGTGGATGGCTTCCCCAACATGTTCTTGGTCTACGGGCCTAACACGAACCTCAACCACAATTCGATCATCACCATGCTGGAGATTCAGCAGCAGTACATCTTGCAGGTCCTGGACGCGCTGCGTTCCTCGGAGGGAGGGAGCGTTGAGGTCCGCGGCCGGCAGCTAACCGAATTCAATAAGAATCTCCAGCTGGAAATGCAGGGATCCGCATTCTCCTCGGATTGCTCGTCATGGTACAAAAACGCCGCTGGAAAAGTCATCAACAACTGGTCCGGAACAGTCGATGAGTACCGCACCTTGGCGGACTCTTGGCGCGCGGAGGACTACGTCCTTTCGGGTGCTCCGCTCCAGCTCAACAGGACTCGGGTGGACGTATGAACCCGACCGATACCCGAAGCCCCATCTCGCTGGATCGCGTCCACCCCGAAGCCCGGGAGCTGCTGGCGGCATTCCGTCAAGCCGGTGCCCGCAGTTTCAACATGCTTACGGTCTCCGAAGCCCGCGCGAAATATGAATCGACTTGCCAGGCCAATGGCCTGGCCCGCCTGGACCTGCCACTCGTCCAGGACCTCGGCCTGGACGTGCCCGGCGGACGAATCACGCTGCGCCACTACAGCGCCGGCAATACAACGCCTGGCTCGGCCCTGCGCCCGGTGATCTTGTTCATCCACGGTGGTGGATGGGTGTTCGGATCTTTGGAAACCCATGACGCGCTGGCCAGATCCATTGCCGTGCACTCCGGCGCTGACGTGGTGTCGGTCGCTTACCGGCTCGCGCCGGAATATCGTTATCCGGTACCGCTGGACGATTGCAGAGCCGCATTTTCATTCGTGGCCCAACGGTCAGAAGACTTCGGCTGGGATGCAAATCGGATCGGAGTACTTGGCGACAGCGCCGGTGGCGCCATGGCCGCGGCTTTGGCCAACAACCCGGGTTGGTGGCCAGACGGAGCCCAAGTACGAGCTGCAGCGCTGCTATATCCGGTCACGGATCTGAGCCGCGAGTCAGCTTCCTACGCGGCGATCGAACAGGGTTTCCCACTCACCGCCGGTTCGATGCGCTGGTTTGCCGGGCACTATCTGGCGGAACCGGGCCAGGCCCACGAGCCGACGGCTTCACCGCTGCTGGCCGACCTTGCGGGTACGGTTCCGCCGGCCACCTTGGTCATTACCGTCGGCTTCGATCCCTTGGCCGACGAGGGTATTGCCTATGCGGGGGCATTGGCTCGGGCCGGGGCGAAGGTGGAGCACCATCATCTGGCCGGATTCCATCACGGATTATTTACCTCGGCGGGGAAAATACCGACCGGCGCTGCCTACACCAGGCTCACCGGGGACTGGCTTGGAAAGGCCTTGGGCCGTGGAAATTGATGACGCACCCGTCGCGGTGATCACTGGTGCCGGGGCCGGGATCGGCGCAGCTTTCGCCCGCCGATGGTACGAAGCCGGCAACAGGGTCGTGCTCTTGGACAGGAACCTCCAAGCCGCCCAATCCTTGGCGTCCGAGCTGGGTTCGAAGGCCAGGGCCGTCGGCGCGGACGTCACCGACGACGCGCAATTGCACTCCGCATTCGAGTCAATTGCCGCGGCCGAGGGCCGCATCGACACGCTGCTCACGTCTGCCGGCGTGGCACGCCCGGCTGCTTCGGAGGCCGCCGATCCCGCTGATTTCATGGCGCTGCTTGACCTCCATGTCGCTGGTGCCCTGCGCTGCGCCCAGCGCGCCTACGACCTGCTGCGCCGCTCCCCGCAGGGGACGGTAGTCAATGTCGGTTCCGTAGCGACCTTCATGGGCATGCCGCAACGCGCAGCCTACACCGCGGCGAAAGCCGGCATCGGGGGCCTGACCCGTACCTTGGCAGTGGAATGGGCGCCAGCCGGCATCCGGGTTAATGCGGTGGCTCCGGGCTACGTGGCCACGGAGCTGACCGACCAGCTCGTTTTAGCGGGAAAGCTGGATCCGCAAGGAATCATCAAGAGGACGCCGCTGCGCCGTTTCGCCCAGCCCGAAGAGATCGCCGAAGTGATCTGGTTCCTGGCCACCGCGCAATCCAGATTTGTCACAGGCCAGGTAGTCATCGCCGATGGCGGCCTCACTATAGATGGAGATTGGTACTAAATGAACGTCACCTTCGACTTCACTGGCCGAACCGCGCTTATCACCGGGGCCGCCAACGGCATCGGGGCCGCGACCGCACGCCTCTTCGACGCGGCCGGAGCACAATTGATCCTGGTGGACCGCGCTCTGCAGGATCTCAGGAACGTGGGCCGGGAACTGGCCAGTGACCCCCTGCTACTGGCTGTGGACCTGTCCGTTCCCGGGGCCCTACAAAGCCGCTTCGGCGAACTGGACATCAAGCAGGGAATGGACTTCGTGGTGTCCGCCGCCGGGATCTATCCGCGCGAACCCTTTGCCGGGCATGACGCTGGTGTGCGCGACCTGGTCCAGCGGATCAATGTCGATGCGGTGGTGGAAACGATCAGCTGTGCCCTGCCGGTGCTTTCGGAACAAGCCGCAATCGTCACTCTTGCGTCCATCGCCGGACACCGCGGAAGTGCATTCCACTCGGCCTATGCCGCTAGCAAGGGGGCAATCCTGGCATTGACCAAATCGCTGGCCGTGGAGCTGGCTCCGCAGGTCCGGGTCAACGCAGTTTCCCCGGGCATCATCGCCACATCGATGGTCAAGGACCTGATCGCCGAACGCGGTTCGAGGCTCATCGCGGAAACTCCCCTGGGACGCCACGGCACTGCCGAGGAAATCGCGTCGTCCATTGCTTTTCTGTGTTCGGATGCCGCCGCCTACATCACCGGCCAGACGCTTCACGTCAACGGCGGCCAATACATACCCGGTTAGCCTCCAGAGCGCCGCCGGGCCAGGTGCCCCCGAATGCGAAAGTTCGACCGCCGAGCCCGGAAATTCGCGCTCGGCGGTCGATCTGCTACGCGTTGCTCCCAGCAGGGATCCGTACTCAGAGCCCCTCGGAAGTCAGCCATGCCGAAGCTATGTCGGCTGCAGACTTCTTGTCCACGGTGCTCTGGACGTTGAGGTCCACCAGAACCTGCGCTGTCAGTTTTTCGCTGACCGGATTCAGGACTTCTGCCAATTCCCCGGATTGATCAGCGGCCACCAATGGCACCACATTCGATGCCAGGAATAGCGACTTCGGGTCTTCAAGAACTACCAGGTCCTCGGTCTGGATCCGCGGGTCGGCGGTAAAGACGTTGGCAACGTTCACCGTGCCGGCGGCAAGGTCCTCAACGGTCGTGTCGCCAGTTGCCGAGAATTCAGCTTTGACGCCGTAAGCGCTTTCCAAGCCCTGAGGTCCATACGGGCGTTCGGCCAATTCCGGTGGGCCGCCCACGGTCAAGGGTTCGGAAATGCCGGCCAAATCCTCGATGCTCGCGAGTTTATTGGCTTCAGCGAATTCCTTGGTCACCGTGTAGGAGTCCTGATCCGAAGCTGGCGCGGCTTCGAGCACGGCAAGTGATTTCGGCAAGGACTCCTTGAGCTCGTTGTACACTTCATCGGCGGAGCGTGCTTCGGTGTCCTCTTTGTAGAACTGCAGCAGGTTGCCGGTGTATTCAGGGAAGACATCAATGCTTCCGTCTTCTAGCTGAGGCATGTAGGCATCGCGCTGCCCGATGCTGAATTTTCGTTCCACTTCCATGCCGGCTCCTTCGAGGGCCTGGGCATAGATCTCAGCAACGATTTCATTCGAGTAGTAGGCCTGCGAACCTACAACGATCGTTTCTCCACCCTCCTGGGCGGCTTTGCTTTCCGTTGCCAACGGATCCGCACCGGAGCAACCAGCAAGTGCGAGGCTTCCGGCCAACACGAGAGCGCTCGTGGAGAAAATCTGCTTCCTTCTCATGACATTTCCCTTTCGCGGGTGATTGAGTAATCGGTATCTTGGAAAGTCTTCTTCTTCGAGCGCACGCCTAGTCCGTGGGGTACGGCTGCTTTCTGGGCGATCGCAAATGCCAAGTCCAGCACCAAGGCCAGCGCGGCGACCATCAAGGCACCGCCCAGAACCATGTCGAAACGCCGCAGGTTCAGACCGGTAATGATGGGCAAGCCCAGACCGCCCAGATTTATGTAGGCGGCAACAGTAACCGTCGCGACCACTTGAAGCACTGCGGAGCGGATCCCTCCTACGAGCAGCGCAAGGCCCAGTGGAATCTCCACTTTGACGAGGATCTGCCATTCGGTCATCCCCATAGCCCGGGCAGCATCGATGGTTTTGCGGTCAATGGCTTCGAAGCCGGTATAGGCTCCGGCCAGGAGTGATGGAATTGCCAGCACGACGAAGGTGAGCATGGCCGCTTCTGGCTTGTGCAGTACCCCCAGAAGCAGCACCAGCAGAATCAGCAGGCCAAAGGATGGCACCGCACGGGCAATCCCGGCAAGCCCGACGGCCAATTCCCGTCCCCTGCCCGTATGGCCAATGGCCCAGCCGGCAGGAATGGCAATCGCGCTAGCAATCAGCACTGCAAGCACGGTGAACAGCAAGTGCTGCCCTAGCAGGCTAGCCAGTCCCCCATCGCCCTGCCACTGCTCAGGCGCGAAGATCCACGCCAGCGCATCGGAAATCAGATTCATGAGGGCACCTTCTCGGTGGACTTCTGCGCCGTAGTTCGTTTTTGCTTGGTGTTCGTTGAAGTCCACGGCATCAGCCAGCGGCCCGCCAGGAGCAACAGCAGGTCGACTAGCAACGCGATCGCTGCCACCGCGATGATCCCCGCCAGGACTTCTTCAATGATGCGACGCTGCAGACCGTTGGTGAACAGGTAGCCCAAGTTGGTTACGCCGACCAGGATGCCGACCGTTGCCAGCGAGATGGTGCTGACCGCGGTCACTCGCAATCCAGCCAGAACCACGGGACCGGCCAAGGGAAGGTCAACGGCGAAGAAGCGGCGTGCCGATCCGTAACCCATGGCGGTTGCGGCCGACTTTGTTGCCGGGTCGACCGAGTTCAGCCCATCGACCACGCTGCGCACCATGATCGCTACCGCGTAGATCGCCAAGGCGAGAATCAGATTGGCTTCGCTAATCGCGCTCATCCCGGTGAGTACCGGGAGGATCATCAGCAAAGCCAGCGAAGGGATCGTGTAGAGCAATCCGGTTATGCTCACGACCGGTCCGCGCACCAGTTTGTACCGCCAGGCCACCCAACCCAGCGGAATCGACAGAAGGAATCCGAGAATGATTGCTATCACGGACTGGCGCAGGTGCTCTAGCGATAGCGAACCAATGAGTCCGAGATTTTCCAGGACCCAGTTCACTGGACGGACCCATCCTCGACTAGCTTGCCTTGAGTCCGGCCTTGCGCATCAACGAGGACGGTTCCGTGCTCCGTCTGCTTCAAGCTCAGCGCCCGTGCCCCACGCTGCGCACCAATAAAGGAAGCGACAAAATCATTGGCTGGATTTTCAATGATCTCGCTGGGGCTGCCGACTTGGAGCTTCTGTGCGCCCGCCGCCAGAATCACCACCTGGTCTCCTAGGAGGAAGGCTTCATCTATATCGTGGGTGACAAAGACAATGGTCTTGTCGAGTTCCCTTTGGAGCCGAAGCAATTCTTCTTGCAGCTCGGCGCGAACGATAGGGTCGACTGCGCCGAAGGGCTCGTCCATGAGCAGGATGTTCGGATCAGCGGCCAGCCCGCGTGCCACGCCAACGCGTTGCTGCTGGCCTCCAGAGAGCTGATGCGGATACCTGTCTGCCATGGAGGCTGCAAGCCCGACCGTGCCCATCAATTCCAAGGCTTGCGCTCGTGATGCCTTGCGCGTTTCACCCATGAGCCGCGGCACGGTCGCAATGTTCTCCGCGACAGTGAAATGAGGCAGCAGGCCGGAGTTCTGCATCACGTAGCCGATGCTGCGGCGCAGTTCCACCGCTGGCTTGCTGGCGATGTCCTCGCCGTCGATACGGAGCATTCCGTTGCTCGGATCAACCATGCGGTTGACCATCCGCAGCAAAGTCGTCTTGCCGCAGCCTGAGGACCCCACGAAGACAGTGGTGCGGTGTGCTGGAATTTGCAGGCTGAAATCCTTGACGGCAACGGTGCCATCTGGATAGTGCTTCGAGACGTTCTCGAACTCAATCACGCACATTCCTCCCCGGCGGCTTCGATACGACCCGTTGGGTGATGCCTGGGCATATTTCGTCTCCTTGAGCTGGCGTTGAGCCCAATTCTGCCTTAAAGAGCTGTGACAACACCAGATACCAAAAAGTGATTAGATTACGCACGAGCGTTACAGTGCGACACCATTTCGCTTTTACAGAGACCGCGCTGTCACCTCCCAAGGTTGGCACGGTAAGGACTATAAGTCCTGCCTCAGTTATGACTTTGGATTTCCGCGCTAAATTGGCAAGTTGCCTATTGCTTGATTACGGACCAGATAGCTGACAGTGCGCTTGGATTATAGGAAGTGAGCTCCTACCGAAAGATGAAAAGCGACTCAATTCCGGAGGATTACGCAGCCCATTGAATTCTTAGGCACTCTTTAGAGTGTGAGATTGCATGCAAGATGAGGTGGCCAAGCAATTATATGCAAGCCAACTTCGTTCACTTTTCATCCATATTTCGATATAACTGGGAAAACTTCTTAGTTGATTCGATTCAGACAAGAACTTGCCATCACCGACTAAACGGCATGAGCATGGCCCCAGGAGCATACTCGCGCAATCGTCGTAAAACGATGCCGGTAGCGGCTCAACTGGGGCCTTGGAAAGAGGATAGCATACCAACATGCAAGAACAATTCAACAAGGACTGGGTCTCACCAGATCGCTTCGCAGAGTATTTAGTGGCTACAGGTAACGATGTCGCTAATGCCAAGCTGCTTTATGAGTGGAACGCAGCCGTCAGCGCAGCACTATTCGAGGTAATCCACCATGTTGAAGTCTTATTGCGCAACGCGATAGTAAATACCCTTGAACGAGAGCACAAGAACCTAACACACTTAGTTCCAGGGACGCCTTGGATTCAGAATCATGCACAGGTCATCGAAGCAAGTGACCGACTAAAAAAGAACAAGAAACCGGTTACATCAGGCCGAGTTTATTCAAGTCTCACCTTCGGTTTCTGGAAGATCATGTTCGGTAAAGGGTACGACGAGCTATGGATTGCTGCTCTGCAATACGTCTTTAAGCATTCCCGTGCCGACAGAAGCACTATCGCAGGATACTTGGAATCCATAGGTCAATTGAGAAACCGAATCGCACATCATGGAAGCTTGCTCGATTTCGACACAGAAATTGAACTAAAGAAGCTAATACGTCTCGCTTCATGGATCGATCCCGGCGCCTCAAATTGGATATCCGGGCTTGAACGAGTAACTAAATTGTCCGGCGAGCGACCCATTGTTCCGGAAAGAAACGTACTACTCGTACCTGCCACCGACACCTGGACTCTATACGAGCAAATGGGAGCACACGCATACATCTGTCCTCCAGAACGCTCATTCCGAAATTTTGAATACATTGGTTTTTATGCGGACCAAGAGATTAAACCGAAGATTGCACTCGTAATACATCAATATGACGCTGTCGATTTTAATCACAAGAATGCCAAGCGCCTCAGAAGGACCGGTGATGAGTTTGACGCCAAACTGGGCTCTGTCATTGGCGTATCTATGAGCAAGATGAATGCCAGCGGAATACATCGCGTATTCTTGCTTTCTGGTCCAACCGACTCTGCAACAATTACTCTCGATACACCAATCGCCCATGGAAAACGTGGCAAAGGCAGCGCATTCGCACAACGATCTCGTTATTTTGCAAAGTCACAGCTCACAAGCGCTAAAGACACGGATGACCTATAGTCGTCGACCCCTGTTACGATCAATCACTCCGCGTCCAGGTAAAGATTCAAGTCGTTTACTTTTCTAGAACACATTAGATGAGTGAAGGCCTGCCTCCAACAAAGCGTTGGAGGCAGGCCTTCATTCGTGTTCGCTGCGTAATATTAGGCTTCGAGCACTACAGGAACGATCATTGGGCGGCGGCGCAGCTTGCGCGATACCCACGAGCCGATCACGCGGCGCGTGATCTGCTGCAGCTGGTGCGTGGAGTGGTTCGGGTTGTTGCCCACCGCTTCCATGATCGCAGCCGCGATCTTCGGCTTGATCTCGTTGAAGACCGAGTCCTCTTCAGCCACACCACGTGCGTGGATGTCCGGGCCGGAGATGATCGTGCCGTTCTGGCGGTTGATCACGGTGATGACCGAGATGAAGCCTTCTTCACCCAGGGTGACGCGGTCCTTCAGGTCATCATCGGTGATGGTGCCGACCTTGGAACCGTCAACGTAGACGTATCCGCATTCGACCTGGCCAACGAGCTTTGCAACGCCGTCCTTCATGTCGATGACCGAGCCGTCGTCTGCCAGCAGCACGTTGTCCTCTGGGACACCGGCCTGCGCAGCCAGGCGGCCGTTGGCGATCAGGTGGCGGGTTTCGCCATGCACCGGAAGCACGTTCTTCGGGCGCAGGATGTTGTAGCAGTAGAGCAATTCGCCAGCCGATGCGTGACCGGAAACGTGGACCTTGGCCATGCCCTTGTGGATAACCTCGGCGCCCAAGCGCATCAGGCCGTTGATCACGCGGAAGACCGAGTTCTCGTTGCCCGGAATCAGGCTGGAGGCCAGGATGACGGTGTCGCCCGGGTTGATCTGGACCTTGTGCTCGCCGTTGGCCATGCGGGACAGTGCAGCCATTGGCTCGCCCTGCGAACCGGTGGACATCAGCACGACCTTGTGGTCTGGCAGCGAATCGATCTGCTTCAGGTCAACCAGGACGCCCTGGGGCACTTCGAGGTAGCCCAAGCGTTCGGCGATGCCCATGTTGCGCACCATCGAGCGGCCGATGAAGGCCACCTTGCGGCCGTGCACTGCTGCCGCGTCCAGCACCTGCTGCACGCGGTGGACGTGCGAGGAGAACGAAGCGACGATGATGCGGCGGCGGGCGCGCGCGAATTTGGCCTCGAGTACCGGGCCGATTTCGCGTTCGGCAACGGTGAAGCCTGGAACTTCGGCGTTGGTGGAGTCCGGCAGGAACAAGTCCACGCCTTCCTCGCCCAGGCGCGCGAAGTGGCGCAGGTCGGTGATGCGGCCGTCAAGTGGCAGCTGGTCCATCTTGAAGTCACCGGTGTGCAGCACTGTACCGGCTTCGGTGCGCAGGAACACTGCCAAGGCATCCGGGATCGAGTGGTTCACGGCTACGAACTCGCATTCGAAGTTGCCGACCTGCGCGATCTCGCCCTCCACCACGATATTGGTGTTGGCCTTGATGCGGTGTTCTGCCAGCTTTGCTTCGACGAAGGCCAGGGTCAGCTTCGACCCGTACAAAGGGATGTCTTCGCGCAGGCGCAACAGGTATGGAACAGCACCGATGTGGTCCTCGTGGCCGTGGGTCAGCACGAGGCCCACCACGTCGTCCAAGCGGTCCTTGATGTAGGAGAAGTCTGGCAGGATCAGATCCACGCCAGGCTGGTGCTCCTCGGGGAAGAGCACGCCGCAGTCGATGATCAACAGTTTCCCGTTGAGTTCGAAAACGGTCATGTTTCGGCCGACCTCGCCCAAGCCGCCGAGGGGAACAATTCGCATTGTTCCCTTCTTCAGCTTCGCCGGAGTCTGCATACGCGCAGCGTCAGCCTTGCCTACTGAACTCTCAGTCATATGTGGTTAGTCCCTTTCGTTACAGATCCCATCCACCTTCACGTAGGTCCGCGCGGATGGCATCGAGCTCTGCGTCCGACGGTGCCAACAGCGGCAGTCGGACGACGGTGTTCGGCAGGACACCCTGCCAGTGAAGTCCATATTTTGCGGCCACGGCGCCCTGAATGTGGCCCATGATGCCGCGCTGGATCGCGTCCAGCTCAAAGTGTGTGGTGCGTGCAGTCGCCAGATCTCCTGCATGCATTGCATTAACAAGCGTACGGTACTTAGCGGCCGCAACGTGAGCGGTGACCGAAACCACGCCGACAGCACCTGCTGCCATCAGCGGCAAAGTCAGCCCGTCGTCGCCGGAGTACACGTGCAAATCCGTTTTGGCCAGCACGGTGGTGGTGGACTGGTAATCCGCCTTGGCGTCCTTCAGCGCAATGACCTGAGGAATCTTGGACAGTTCAATGATGGTCTCGGGTGCCAGCGAGATGCCGGTGCGTCCCGGGATGTCGTAGAGCATGATAGGCAGTTCAACCGCTTCGGCGATGGCCTTGACGTGAGCGATGACCCCGGCCTGGCTTGGTTTGTTGTAGTAGGGGGTGGTCAACAGCACACCGTCTACGCCCGCTTCCTTGGCAGCCAGCGAGAGCTTGATGGAGTGGCGGGTGTCGTTGGTAGTGGAACCGGCCAGCACTGCGGCACGGTCGCCCACCGCCTTGGCGACGGTACGGAACATCTCGATGTTCTCTTCGTCGGTCAGGGTCGAGGTCTCGCCGGTGGTACCGGTGACGACCAGTCCGTCGCAGCCATCATCAACCAGCTTCGTTGCCAGTTTGGCAGCCATCGCGTAATCGACTTCACCCGCTTCATCGAAGGGCGTGACCATAGCGGTCAGCACGGTACCGAACGGGTATGCCTGATTATCAATTGCACTTGTAGCCATGGCATTAAATCTACACTCGCGCATGTTGCAATGGCATCCCCCGCGCAATTCGTGGTGCGATGATTTCATGAACGATTTGGGTAGTTCCCGGCGGCTGCTGGGCGTGGACGCGGCACGGCTTGCCGCGATCCTCGGGATGTTCGCCGCGCACGTTTTCGCACTGTATGAAACCAGCGGCGCACCCGCCTACTCCCCAACGTTTACCGGGGCTTTCGCCTCCGGCCGAGCATCGGTCCTGTTCATGGTGCTGGCGGGTTTGTCATTGGTTTTGTTGTCGAAATCCTTGGCTCGGAAGGGCTTTTCCCACCCTAAGGTTTGCTCAGTCCTTGTGCTGAGAGCATTAATTATTGCCGTGCTCGGAATGGCAATTGGGTCCGTAAATGAAGCCATCGCGGTCATCCTTGTCCACTATGGGCTACTATTTCTGTTGCTTCCACTGGCCCTCACGCTACCGAGAATAACCATTTGGGTAGTCTCGGCGCTTTGGCTGCTGCTCATGCCGGTTCTTTGGCGACCACTGGCCAACAGCTGGATTGGGGACTCGCTGGGTCATAATCCGGGCTTCGGCGACATCCTCACCCCGCAACTGCTCTTCAAGGATCTAACCGTCACCGGATACTACCCGTTGATGGTCTGGTTCGGTTTCGGTCTGCTTGGAATAGCCATCGGAAGATGCAACCTTCACGGCACGAGGACTGCAGGCCTGCTTGCATTGGGCGGTTCGATTATCGCGGCAGCGACCCATTTAATAGGCCATTTGGTGAGCATGCAAAATGCCGAGCTCATAGCGCGTGAACTGGCCCTGGAGTTATCGCTCGTTCCGACAATGATCACCACCGGGCGCCTGCCGGGAACGAATCTAGATCCGTTCCTGGACAATCCCGCCTATCTCTGGCTCCCGACCGGTCACAGCAATTCTTCGCTTTCCACGCTGCACAATGCCGCCTGCGCTGTCGCCATCATCGGCCTGCTCCTGCTGATCATTGGCCGCCTGGGTGCGTTGGGCCGGATCTTGGCTGGCGCAGGCCGTGCCCCGCTAACCCTGTATGCAGGGCACATCATCTTGCTGCCGGCGCTGAAAAACCACTTGGATCCAATGGCCATCTGGTGGATTCTTTGTTCAACGACAGCCGCCTTCGGAATTTGGCTTGGCTTCAGCAGGTCATCTGGCCCTTTGGAATATGGCGTCCGGGTCCTTAGCGGAGCGGACAGCGACCCCGGAACGAAGAGCAAATTCTAGAACGATGGCCCGGACTCATACGAGTCCGGGCCATCGTCAGGATGCTGGTTCTTGCTGCCGTTACTGGCTGACCTTCTGATCTGCTCGCCAGAAATCGATCGCAGTACGCATGGATTTGCGGGCACGCGGCTTGTCACCGCAGGCCTCATATGCCAGTGCCAGACGGTACCAGGATTTCCATGATTCCGGGTTCTCTTCCACATCTTGCTGATGGATAGGGAAATCAGCGTCGGCCGCCGAACGGAGGAATCGTCCTGATGGCATGCGGGGAAGGTCTTCGGGCAGCTCACCCGAGGCGGCCAAGGACTTCCCCATCTTCTCGGTGCGCAGGCCGAAGAGCACTTCGCGGATGAGGATCCAGACGCACAGTGTAGGAATAACCAGGATCGCAATGCCCATGATCTGCGCGACCAGTTCCCCGGTCTCCAGCAGACGGATAGCCTGGGTGAAGGTCATGCCAATGTACAGCGCGAACAGCAGCAGAATGCCGCCTACCCAAAGTTTCGTTTTCACTGGCCCAGCTCCAGGAAGCCGTCAAGGCCATAGGTCAGTCCCGGTCGGGAGCCAACGGTGCGCAGACCCAGGAGGACACCTGGCATGAACGAGGCGCGGTCAAAGGAATCATGGCGCAAGGTGAACTGCTCGCCCTGGCCGCCAAAGAGCACTTCCTGGTGGGCTACCAGGCCACGCAGGCGTACCGAATGAACGTTGATTCCATCGACGACCGCGCCGCGGGCGCCATCGAGCTGGGTCTCGGTAGCATCCGGGCTCGCGGGGACTCCAGCGGCTTCACGCGACTTTGCGATCAGTTCAGCGGTACGCACCGCGGTGCCGCTAGGAGCGTCCACCTTATTCGGGTGGTGGAGTTCGATGATCTCTACGGATTCGAAGTACTTGGCGGCCGTGGCCGCGAAAGCGCTGGCGAGCACCGAGCCGAGGGCGAAGTTGGGCGCAATCAGCACACCTGCTTGTGGATGCTTGCCCAGCAGCGCTTCCAGATTAGCTCGGCGGCCATCATCCCAGCCGGTGGTGCCGACAACCGCATGCAGACCATTCTCAACGGCGAAACGCACATTGGCTTCGGTGGATGCCGGCACAGAAAGGTCAACGATGTGGGTTGCTCCGGCTTCAAGGATCTGCGACAGATCGTCGCCTCGCCCCAAGCTTGCTACCAGTTCCATGTCTGCAGCCTCGGTCACGGCCTTGACCGCTTCCGAGCCCATTCGTCCGGCCGCGCCGAGCACGGCCACCTTGATCTGTGCACTCATGGGCTTAAGCCTATCGCCCCGAGTGCATCTGCTTTGCCAACGATTACGTGATCTCTCTTGAGTTTTGCAACGAATACCCTGCGGCGAGTCATGGGTTATTTGTTTCTGCTTGCTCTCTACGGCCAGTCCAACTTGTTTTGCCTAGCAAATAGGGGAAAAATATGTGTCAGGAGTCCCCAAGTAGTGAGCAGGGCCATGGGTCAGAAAATTAAGCGTTTTGGTTTCGGTATCGGTGCAATCCTCGCCGTAACCTTCGCAAGCACTTCATGCGGTTCAAGCAACGAACCGATCACCCTGTCCGATGACGAACGGGCAACGATTATCGATGTCGTTCAAGAACAAGGAACGGTCATCGATTCGCCGACCTGCCAGGTCGAGGTTTTCCGTATCGAGGGTTCCACTACCTACGGCTGGGCCACTTGCGCACCTGATAGCCAGGAATCCGCGGACGCCGCCGCTCAGGCAGATGCCTTCCCATTCCGCATTGACGGGCAGGAACTGCGCCGGCCAGATGACGGTTCCAAATACGAGGAGGGCGTGAAGAAGCTCTTCCCGGAAGATCTTCGCTCCGCTATTAATCAGCATTCAACCGGGGCGGGCGGCTAATTCCATTTTGCCCGTTTCACCATTTCAGGTGAGCGTGTCGATTTCCCTTACTGATAGTGTGTGCGCACTTTTCGCACGATGAAAGGCTGGCGTGCGCCACGAGTACTTTGGGCAATTGCCCGAATCCCTAAGGACCAGGCTCTCGGTTCGTGTCGCGGGCCAAGGCCCCGACGTGGTGCTCATTCACGGGCTCGGAGCATCCAGCCGCTATTTCACTCCGCTAGCCAACATCTTGTCCAAGAAGTATCGGGTGATCGTTCCCGAGCTTCCAGGCCACGGCAAGAATCTCGATGATGGCCGCCCGGTGACCGTACCGCGTTTCGCCCACGAAGTAGCACTGGCGCTGCGCGAGCTGAAGGTCGAGAACGCTGTTGTCCTGGGGCATTCCATGGGCGCGCAGGTTTCCATTGAGCTAGCTCGCGCGTGGCCGGATCTGGTCAAGCACCTGATCATTGCAGCTCCTGCGGTCAACGACCGTGAAGCGACGCTCTTCAGGCAGGCGCGTCGGCTGTTCGAAGATTTCCCCCACGAGTTGAACTCGGTGAAGGCGATTTTGCTAGTCGATTACCTGCGCTGCGGCATCCCGTGGTGGGCCAAAAGCTGCGCCCAGATGCTGGACTACTCCACCGTAGAGTTGCTCCGTACGGTGCGCTGCCCGATTGATGTCGTATGCGGCACCCGAGATCCATTATCTCCCCCGGAATTCGGTCTTCGACTGATCGCCAAAACACCGCAAGCCAAGCTCACCGTCATGCGCCATGGCGCACATGGCTTCAATTTCTCTCATGCGCCCGAGCTTGCGGCGCTAGTAGAAGCCGCGGCATAACCAAAAGAAACGGTTTTGCCCCTGGAATCGAAATCCGCAGATTCGGTTCCAGGGGCATAACAGCGAGCCCTAGAGGCCCAAGGCGGCTTCATTTTCAAACGGTCCCACCACGGTGATCACTCGATCCTTGGAGGCCAGTTCCTGGGCCAGGTCCTGAACTTCCTGGGCCGTGACGGAATTGACGCGAGACAGGGCTTCGTCAATGTCCTGGAATTCGCCGGTAATCATTTCTGCCCGGCCCAAACGGGACATGCGGCTTCCTGGATCCTCCAGAGCCAGCACAGTTCCACCAGATAGCTGGCCCTTGGCCTGCGCCAATTCAGTCTCGGTGATACCGTCCTTGGCCAAACGATCAAGCTCGGCACCCAACAGCCCGATAACCTGAGCTGCCTTAGCCGGGGCGCAGCCCGCGTACATCCCAAAGTATCCGGCATCGGTGTAGGCGGCGGAGAAGGAATAGGTCGAGTACACCAGTCCGCGCTTCTCGCGAATTTCTTGGAACAACCTTGAGCTCATGCCGCCGCCGAGAACAGCGTTCAGCACTGCGAGAACCTGACGGCGGTCATCGTGGCCGGTAATGCCCGAGCAGCCCATGATGATGTTGGCTTGCTCGCCCGGGCGGTTGATAACTTCCAGCCCGGCCTTCGAAGTGATCTGCGCTGGTTCACCCATGCGGCGTGGTTCCGGCACAGCCATCGGGTCCAGTTCCCAGCCAGCCTCAGTCAGCGCCTTGAGGACCAGCTCGCACAGCTTGTCATGTTCCAGGGAACCGGCGGCAGTAACAATCAGCTCGCTCGGGCGGTAGTGCGCGCGGTAGTGCTCCATGACTGCCTCGCGGGAGATCTCCATGATCTCTTCCGGAGTTCCACCAATTGGACGCCCTAGTGGGTGCTCGCCCAAGACATTGGCAACGAAGCGCTCGTGGGCAACATCCATCGCGTCATCTGCATCCATCGCCAGCTCTTCGATGATCACCCCGCGCTCCTGTTCCAGTTCCTGCGGGTCGATAACCGCGGAGGTGACCATGTCCGCGATGACCTCCAGTGCCATTGGCAGCTCGGTGTCCAGCACGCGGGCGTAATAGCAGGTCGATTCCTTGGCGGTGGCTGCGTTCGATTCGCCGCCCACGGCGTCGAAGGACTGCGCGATTTCCAAGGCGGTGCGCTTGGCGGTGCCCTTGAACAGCAGGTGCTCCAGGAAGTGCGTGGAGCCGTAGTGCCCTGATTCCTCGTCGCGTGAACCGACCGGCACCCAGAAGCCCACAGTGGTAGACCGCTGTCCGGGCATCGCTTCTGTCAGGACTCGTACGCCACCGGGCAGGATGCTTCGCCGGACTTCAGAGCCGCCTTCGCCTCGGTGGACCAACGTCGGGTCCGCCGGGTCAATCGGAGAAAACTGCGTGGTCTCCACCGAATGCAACGGCAATGGAATCATGGCCACGAATATACGTCCTTAAATCGTCGAGAATAGCCATTTCTAGCTAAGTACACTGTCTTTCATTCTCCCATAGAACCGCAGTTTGAAAGCAATAGCTCAGTGGTGACGGAGCCATCACATTCCGGGAAATGACGCGATCCGACCGCGACTGCGGCAATACCCTCAAGCTAGGTTGGCGGGCTAAGTTGCGTCGAGATATCCGCGTTGCTCGGCGTCAGCGCACACTGGAGTCTGCCGCCCTGGGTCACTTGAAGCGCAGGCAAGATAAACAGTGTTCGCTGCATCTTCTGTGCTCAATTCCGGATATCCCATTGATCCGGGATTATAGGAGACGGCAGTGCTCCACTCATCGAGATTCTCGCAAGCACTGAGCGCCATTTTTTCAGCTTCGCTGATCTTCATTTGCGGCGTTTCATGATCAGACCAGGCTTCATTCTGCTTTTGAATTGCCGACTGGCAATCCTCGCCGACATTGGATGTCCTGGCCGCATCGAAATTCACGCATCCGCTGATAGCTAATACCATGGCGCTCAGTGCTGCTGCCAAGAAGTGAACTCTGCCCATAGTCTCCATGCTACCGACGGGATCCTGCGAGTCGGTGATTCGGCGGCCATCGCTTCCTCTCGGCGAAAGGAGAGCGAAGCAAGAAAATCCCGCACGTTCCAAACGGAACACGCGGGATTTTCAGATCTCAAGCCATTACTTAGGCAAGCTTGGAACGATCGAACGCATCAAGGCTGATGCCCTGCTCCAAGACGACCTTTGCCCACTCGCGAGCCGAGTGCAGGGAATGGTCGCGGTAGTTGCCACAGCTTACGGCTTCGGTTCCTGGAACGTCTTCCCAGGTAACCTTCTCCGCGATATCTTCCAGCGAGCTCTTGATGGCAGCGGCGACAACCTCCGGGGTCGGCTCACCCCACAAGATCATATGGAAGCCGGTACGGCAACCAAATGGGGAGAAATCGATCAGGCCATCGATGCGGGTACGCAGCAGACCAGCCATGGTGTGCTCGATGGTGTGCAAACCTGCCGTTGGAATCTCACCGTGGTTTGGCTGTACTAAACGGATGTCGTAGTTGGAGATGGCGTCTCCCTTGGGACCGTGCTCCACCCCGATTTTGCGCACATACGGCGCCTTGACCTTGGTGTGGTCCAGTGCAAAGCTTTCAACTTCAGCAAGTTCAATATCACTCATATGCAAAGTCTATCTGCTCACCGTCTGGCGAATCGAGAGCTTATCGAAGGAGGTAACCGATAGACTTCTTAGGACGTTCGGGGCAGCAATCCCCTAACTGATTTCTTTAGAGGGGAAGTTCATGTCGGACCAGAAGTCCTTGCTCGTCTTTGCGCATGCAGACGAAGCCGTAGCCTTTGCAGATGTAGAGCACCTGATTTCCGGTGTTGGCAAGGTCAATGCGTCGGTAGCCTTGGCTGGCGCGCTTGCTGAAGGCAACATCAAAAACGTCGTCGTGCTTGGCACCGCTGGCGTGGTTGGCCATGCCGGTGAAGACCGCCCGAGCTTGGACACCATTTACCAGATCACCAAACTGATCCAGCATGATTTCCCGCTGCCATCGGCAGATGTGGACCCTACCGGTGCCATCCTTCTTCCTGACCTCCAGGTCACCATGGCTACCGGCGACGTTTTCGTTTCGGATGACGAGCAGCGCATCCACATCAAGTCCTTGGGCGCCTCGTTGGTCGATATGGAAGGCTATGCCTACGCAAGCATCTGCCAGCGCTTCAACGTGCCGCTGCAGATCTTCAAGATCCCTTCCGATTACGCGGATGATTCTGCGTCGATCGACGAATGGGATGACATCGCCAAGCAGAAGAGCGTCCAGCTGCGCGAGTTCTACGACAAGCACCTGGGGTAGCAGGCTGCCGCCGGGACCTTCCTACGAAGGTTGGCACTAGAATCGTTACACCAGCTTCGAACGGAGATTGTTCCATGACAGCGCAGGCAAAACCACACGTCGGTGCAGCAGAGCTCTCCATGCCCCGCCACCACCAGCTGATCGTTTCGCTTTTCGGAATGCATGCCCGACAGCACGGCGGTGCCCTGCAGGTGGCAGCAATCATTTCCCTGATGCAGGATGTGGGAGTCGAGCCCGCGGGCACTCGTTCCTCGATTTCCCGGTTGAAGAAGCGCGGCATCATCGAAAGCGTGCAAGTCCGCGGTCGCAACGGATATTCGTTGTCCGAATCGGTGCTGACCACTTTTGCCGAAGGCGACGAGCGGATTTTCCATCCACGCCGCGCAACGGCAGAAGACCGCTGGCTGCTGGCAACCTTCACGGTCCCCGAAACCCAGCGCAACATCCGGCACAAGATCCGTTCCGCCCTGGTGCGCATGGGCTTCGGCTCGGTAGTCCCCGGACTCTGGATAGCCCCGGAACATGCCAAGGATCCGGCCTTGGCCTACTTCGCGCGCCACGGCTTGGACAAATACTTCGAGTTCTTCCTGGCCGAGCACATCGGCGGCGCGCAGCTGCGCGAGAACCTGGATTCCTGGTGGGATCTAGGGACCTTGGAGGCAATGTACTCCGAATTCCTGAAGGAGAACCAGGGACGGCTGGAATTCTGGAAGGAACACGCCGGCACGCAGCATAGCCCGGAGGTCGATGCCCAAGGCTTCGCGGACCACCTGATCCTGCTCACCCAGTGGCGCCGCTTCCCCTATTCCGATCCCGGGCTGCCGGCCGAGCTGCTCCCGGAGAATTGGCACGCGTTGAAAGCCGAAGCGCTGTTCATGGACCTGCATACGCTGCTGTCCCCACTGGCTTCCCGGCATGTGCAGCGGGTGATCGGCGAGCAACGCTGATCCTTGCACCCAGACCGATAGAAACAGGGCTGCGAAACCAATTGGTTTCGCAGCTCTGTTCTGCGTCCCGGGGCTAGTTGCGGTCTTGGATGACGGCAACGCCCTGGATTTCGATCAAGGCCTCCTTCTGCCACAGGCGGCTGACCCCGATCCCTGCCATCGCAGGATATTCCGATCCGGCCATCTCCCGCCACAGGCGCCCGATTTCCCTGCCATGGGCCATGTAATCATCCACATCGGTGAGGTAGATGGTCACGCTGGTCAGATCCTCCGGGCGGCCGCCGGCTTCAACCAAGGTGGTCAGCACGTTTGAGAAGGCCTGCTTGAACTGTTCCACGATGCCGCCGGGCACGATGTTCATATTCTTGTCCAGGGCGGTCTGCCCGCCGAGGTAGACCGTGTCCCCCGCCTTGACCCCGTGGGCATAGCCAGAGGGCTTCGCCATGGATGCCGGGTTGATTGTCTCGTTGCGGTGCAGCTTGGTCTCAGTCATTTCCTACTCCTTGTACCGGGTGCATGAAATTTGCCCCAATTGGCTCTAGCGCCATCTTTGTGATGCGTGCTACATTGAGTTTACGTGACGGCGGTAAAAAAGTCGACACATAGATTTTCGCCCAACGGACAAGGGGAACCCACCCATGAAACTCGCAACGATCAACGCCGGAGGGAAGAACTTGGCCGTAATCCAGACCGAGCGGGGCTACCTGCCCCTGCCGGCTGGCGATCTCAACGAGTTCCTCAAGCACCGGGACTGGAAAGCCATCGCATCCAAGGTCCTGGAATCCGGCGCCTTAAGCGATCTCATCCCCTCGGATCAAGCACGGCTACTCAACCCGTTGCCAGCGCCGGCCAAGGTGATCTGCTGCGGGCTGAACTACAGCGACCACATCCTGGAAATGGGACGGGAACTACCTGATTACCCCACGCTGTTCGCCAAGTACGCCGATACCCTGGCTGATCCCGACGCCGAGATATCCAGCGCTTCCTCCGCCAATGTCGACTGGGAAGCTGAATTGGCAGTAGTGCTTGGTTCAGATGCATGCTCAGCGTCTTTGGAAGAAGCCCAGGCCGCCATTGCCGGATACACGGTAGCCAACGACGTCTCGATGCGCGACTGGCAGCGCCGGACCCTGCAGTGGTTCCAAGGCAAGGCCTTCGACGGCACCACTCCCCTGGGTCCCGTGCTGGCCACGGCAGATGAGATCGACCCGGTGGCCGGCGCGGAGGTCATCTGCCGCATCAACGGCGAGGAAGTGCAGCGCGGCAACACCTCGACGCTGGTGTTCTCCGCGGCGCGGCTGGTCAGCTACATTTCCGAATTCACCACGCTGCGTGCCGGGGACATCGTGCTGACCGGGACCCCCGGCGGAGTCGGAATGGGCATGGTTCCGCCTCGCTTCCTCGCTGACGGGGACCGGCTCGAAACCGAAATCCCTGGCATCGGCATCCTCTCCAACAGGTTCCGGCTCCGAGTGAACAGCCCGGCCCTGTCCCAATGACCATCAGCAACATCCCTCCACCGAAACTGAAGGAGCACACCATGACCGAAGCACCCATAACCTACCGCACCGAAGGCGACAATTCGATCTATGCCTCGGAAAATGGCCAGGTTGTCCCCGTAGTCACCCGGGCAGGATCCGAGGACACCAACACCGCCCAGTCCGGGGACTGCATCCGCGTCTCGGGCGTCAGCATCCAGCACACGCCCGCCACCAAGATCTGGTTCGGCCAGGTCTCCAATGTCCCGGGCTACCGTTCCCTCCCCCACCACCATGGTGAAGCGGAAACCGGCGGCTACGTGCTGCGCGGACACGGCCGGATCTACTACGGCGAGAACTACGAGCAGTACGCCGACATGAAGGCCGGCGACTGGGTCTTCGTCCCACCGTTCATGCCCCATGTCGAGGCCAACATGTCGGTGACTGAGGAACTGGTGTGGCTCACCGCCCGGACCCCGGAGAACATCGTGGTCAACCTGCCCGATGTCGCCGACGAAACCCTGGAAGGATACCGCCGAGCATGAGCACCACAGCATTGTCCGCCCAGGTCTTCCTGGACGCCATCAACCTGGCCGAATGCGATGCCGAAGTCTTCGACCAGGCTTTCACCGCCACCCCGCAGTACGTGCCTTGGCCCAAGGCCTACGGCGGCGACATGGTCGCCCAGGGCGCCCTGTCGCTGATGAAGTCGGTAGGCACCGACCGCAAACTGCACTCGATGCACTCCTACTTCCTGCGCCCGGTGGATATGCACCAGCCGGTCCGCTACGAGGTGGAGCACTTGCGCGATGGCCGCGGCTACTCCACTCGCCAGGTGCGCGCTTTCCAGAACGGCAAGCCCGTCTACTGCGCGCTGGGTTCCTTCCACGTTCCCGAAGACGGGGCCGAATATGCACTTGGCGCGCCGGGCGAATCGCTGGACCTGGATCCGCAGTCCTTGGCCAGCGCCGCCGAGGCGTTGCAGGGCGTCGAGGGCGACGCCGCCAAGTACTGGGCCGGCGGCCGCAGCTTCGACATGCGCCATGTTCCCGAAGCCATCTACCTTCCCGGCGAGCGCGAAAAGACCGGCAGCCAGGCGGTCTGGATCCGGGCCTTTTCACCGCTGCCCGATGATGCGGTGATCCAGAAGGCGGCCTTGGCCTATGTCTGCGATTACACCATCCTGGAGCCGATCATGCGCGGTCTCGGGCTGAGCTGGGGCGATGAGGGACTGGTGACCGCCAGCTTGGACCATTCCATGTGGTTCCATCGCGAGGGGCGCATGGATGACTGGGTGCTCTACGCCCAGGAAGCCATTTCGAGCCAGGACAACCGCGGACTGGCCATCGGGCGCTTCTATGCCCGCGATGGCAAGCTGCTGGCCACCGTAGCCCAAGAAGGAATGATCCGCCCCGGGCGGAACGCCAACTAGGACTTCCCACCGAACCTGCCAACGGAGTTGCCTTATGGAACTTTCACCTTCTGCACATGTCGATAGCTTTACCCGCGACCATCTTCCATCTCCCGAATTGTGGCCGACGCTGGAATTCACCTTGCCCGAGCTGCAGTACCCGGACCGGCTCAATGCCGCCGAAGTGCTGATCGACCAGTCCGTCGAGAAGTTCGGCGCCCAGCGCACGGCGCTGCTGGCCCCCGATGGCACCAGCCTGAGCTACGGGCAGCTGCTCAAACGGGCCAACCAGGTAGCCCAGGTGCTGGTCGAGGACTATGGCCTGGTGCCGGGCAACCGGGTAATGCTGCGCGGTCCGAACAATGCATGGCTGGTGGCTTGCTGGCTCGGAGTGATCAAGGCCGGCGGTGTCGTGGTCACCACGATGGCTGCCCTGCGCGCTGCGGAGATCTCCAAGCTGGCCACGCTGACCGGCCCGGTGGCGCTAATCACCGACCACCGCTTCGCCGAGGACGCGCTCAAGGCCAGCGGCGGCAGCTATCCGGTCATCAGCTACGGCGGCACGTCCCTCGACGACCTGGCCCTGCAGGCAGCAGCCAAGTCCGGCAAATTCACCGCGGTGGCCACAGCCGCAGATGATGTGGCATTGCTGGGACCGACTTCGGGAACCACCGGCGTCCCGAAGATCACCATGCATTTCCACCGGGACATCCTGGCCAATTCGGACACCTTTGCCCGATATATCTTGGAACCCACCAAGGACGATGTCTTCGCCGGCTCCCCACCGCTGGCCTTCACCTTCGGGCTGGGCGGGCTGGTGGTCTTCCCCTTCCGCTTTGGCGCCAGCTCGCTGCTGACCGAACGCGCCACCCCGGTGCAATTGGCCGAGCAGTCCCACGCGGCCGGGGCAACCATCCTGTTCACCGCCCCCACCGCCTACCGGGCCATCTTGAAGAACGGCAAGGCCGACCTGCTCAAGCCCCTGCGCGTGGCGGTCTCCGCCGGCGAGCACCTGCCGGCCGACACCTGGCACCACGTCAGGGAGGAAACCGGGCTGGAACTGGTCAACGGCATCGGCTCCACCGAAATGCTGCACGTGTTCGTCTCCGCCGCCGGCAAGGACATCAAGCCGGGAACCACTGGCAAGGCTATTCCGGGTTTCCGCGCCACGGTGCTGGATGCCGAGGGCAACGAAGCCGCGGCCAACGAGCCGGGGCGCCTGGCGGTTATCGGGCCGACCGGCTGCCGCTATCTCGATGACCCGAGGCAGCGCAATTACGTCGAAAACGGCTGGAACATCACCGGGGACATCTTCTCCCGGGACGAGGACGGTTTCTTCACCTACCAGGCGCGCAGCGACAACATGATCGTCTCTTCCGGATATAACATCGGCGGCCCGGAAGTCGAGCAAGCCCTGGACCAGCATCCCGATGTGCTGGAAAACGCGGTGGTCGCCCGCCCTGATCCGAACCGCGGATCGATCGTCTGCGCGTTCGTGGTCATGGTCGAAGGCGCCGAAGCCGATGAGGCGAAGGCCAAGGAATTGCAGGACTTCGTCAAAGCAACGATTGCCCCGTACAAGTACCCGCGGGAAATCCGCTTTGTCACCGAGCTGCCGCGAAATCCCAGCGGCAAGCTGCAGCATTTCAAGCTGCGCGAGGCCTTTAACGGCTCCCCGGTCGCATAAAACTCCCCAAGATATTTTTAGGGCCCCGGCCCAATCGCCCTGCGGGGCTGATGAAAGGACACACCATGAAGATTGCAGTTATCGGCGGCGGCCCTGGCGGCCTGTACTTCGCGGCCCTGATGAAGCAGCTGGATGCGGACCACGATGTCACCGTGTGGGAACGCAATGCCGCATCGGACACCTTCGGCTTCGGCGTGGTGTTCTCCGATGAGACCCTGGGCGGCATCGGCAATGCCGACCCGGTGGTCGCCGAGTACATGTCCCGGCGCTTTGCCCGCTGGAGCGATATCGACATCCACTTCCGCGGCCAGATGCACACCGTGGGCGGCCAGGGCTTCGCGGCCATGAGCCGCAAGGAACTGCTCCAGCTGCTGCAGCGCCGCTGCATCGAGCTGGGCGTGGATGTGCGCTTCTCCACCGTTGCCCCGGATGTGGAGCAACTGGCGGACGAATACGACCTGGTGATGGCCGCTGACGGGCTGAACTCCGCGGTGCGAACCAAGTATGCGGACTCCTTCAAGCCCACCCTTGATCCGCGGACCTCGAAGTACATGTGGCTGGGCACCGACCAGGTCTTCGAGGCCTTCAAGTTCTTCGTCAAGGAAACCGATGCCGGAACCATGCAGATCCACGGCTACCCGTACTCGGACGAGGGTTCGACCTTCATCGTGGAAATGCACGAAGACGTCTGGCGTGCGGCCGGCTTCGACGAAACCGAGAATGAGATCTTCGCCCCAGGCGTGAGCGACCAGAAGTCGGTGGACAAGGTGGCCGGTATCTTCGCCGAGGAACTGGCCGGATACCACGTGCTGACCAACAACTCCAAGTGGATCAACTTCACCACTGTGCGCAACGAGAACTGGCGCCATGGGAACATCGTGCTGCTGGGCGATGCCGCGCACACCGCCCACTTCTCCATCGGCTCGGGCACCAAGCTGGCCATGGAGGACGCTCTGGCCCTGGCTGCCTGCCTGCATGAGCATGCCGACGTTGATTCGGCGCTGGCCGCCTACGAGACCGAGCGCCGCCCAGTGGTCGAATCCACCCAGCGCGCGGCCCAGGCCTCGCTGGAATGGTTCGAGAACATCGGGCAGTACAAGGACCAGGACCCGGTGCAGTTCTGCTTCAACTTGCTCACCCGCTCCCGGCGCATCACCTACGAGAACCTGAAGCTGCGCGATACCGGATTCGCGCAGCAGGTCGACGAGAACTTCGCCCGGCTCAACGCTTCGCCTTCAGTGGCACCGGCGATGTTCCAGCCGCATAGGCTCGGCAACACCGAGCTGGCCAACCGCGTGGTGGTTTCGTCCATGGACATGTACTCGGCCACCGACGGGGTGCCCGGGGACTTCCACCTGGTTCATCTGGGCTCCAAGGCCATGGGAGGGGCCGGGCTGGTGATGACCGAAATGGTCTGCGTTTCCGATATCGGCCGCATCACCCCGGGCTGCACTGGCCTGTACACCGATGAGCAGGCGGCTGCCTGGAAGCGCGTGACCGACTACGTGCACGGAAATTCGAACGCCAAGATCGGCGCCCAGCTCGGCCACTCGGGTCGCAAGGGCTCGACGAAGCTGATGTGGGAAGGCATCGACCAGCCGCTGCAAGAAGGCAACTGGGATGTGCTCGCCCCCAGCGCACTGCCCTATGGCGAAGGCTGCCATGTGCCGGTGGAAATGGACCGTGCGCAGATGGACGAGGTGCGCGAGCAGTTCGCCGCCGCAGCACGCCGCGCCGATGAGGCAGGATTCGACGTGCTGGAAGTGCATATGGCCCACGGCTACTTGCTCTCTTCCTTCCTTTCCCCGCTGTCCAACCAGCGCACCGACGAATACGGCGGCGGCCTGGAGAACCGGCTGCGCTACCCGCTTGAGGTCCTGGATGCGGTCCGCGAAGCATGGCCGGCAGGCAAGACCATCGGCGTGCGCATCTCGGCTACCGACTGGTCGCCAGGCGGGAACACCGAAGAAGATGCGGTGGACATCGCCCGGGCCTTCATCGCCCACGGCGCCCAGTTCATCGACGTCTCGTCGGGGCAGATCGTGAAGGACGAGAAGCCGGCTTTCGGGCGCAGCTACCAGACGCCATTCGCCGACAGGATCCGCAACCAGGTCGCCGCCGAGGCAGGGGTGTCGGTGATCGCGGTGGGCGCGGTGTCCTCCTACGACGACGTGAACTCGATCCTGCTGGCAGGCCGCGCGGACCTGGTGGCGCTGGGCCGCACCCACCTGTACAACCCGCAGTGGACCTTGCAGGCAGCCGCCGAGCAGGACTATGCCGGTGACGGCGCAACCTGGCCGCTGCCCTTCAAGGCCGGACGCCGCAAGCCGCCCGCCGCCCGCACCGACGCGGTCCGCCCGCGGCTCTCGCTGGTTCGGGAAGACGAGGAGCAGGAGCAATCGCACCTGCGCTGGATTCCGGCCAGGAAATCCGAACCCTCCAGTTTGGTAACCAGCGCTTAGCTGTTGCTGCCAGCCGCAGGATTGGCGGCCCTGTTTGGGCTGCCGACCCTGCGGCTTTTTGCCGGGCACGGGAACCGCTTGGCGGCTCGGCCCGGATCCCAATCCACCACCAAACCACCTTTGGATAATTCAATGAAATCTTCCCTGGATCAAATCGCACAGCGAGAAGCTGGCCTGTCGAAGGAGCTGACTTCACGCCAGCTGAGCATGATTGCGCTTGGCGGCGCCATCGGCACGGGCCTGTTTCTCGGCAGCAAGTTCGCCATTTCCTTCGCCGGGCCCAGCGTGATCCTCAGCTACGCCATCGGCGGGTTGATCGCCGTGCTGCTCATGGGGGCGTTGGCCGAGATGACCGTGGCGCACCCGACGACCGGCTCCTTCGGCGCCTTCGCCGAGCACTACATCAACCCGTTCACCGGGTTCCTGCTCAAATACCTGTACTGGTCCTGCATCGTACTGGCCGTAGGCACCGAAATCACGGCGGTGGGCGACTACATGCGAATGTGGTTCCCGGATGTGCCCGCAGTGGTGTGGATCATCGGCCTGTCGGTCTTGCTGATCGGGGTGAACATGTTCAATGTCAAAGCCTTCGGAACACTGGAATACTGGTTTTCCGCCACCAAGGTATTCGCTATTGCCGCGTTCATCCTGCTTGCCGCCTATCTGGTCTTCGGCCAGCGGGGCAATGATTTCGGTTTCCAGAACTACACCGCGGAATCCGGATTCTTCATGGGCGGGGCCCAAGGTGTCTGGTTTGCCGTTGTCGTGGCGATCTTCTCCTACCTGAGCATCGAGATGATCGCCGTCGCAGCCGGTGAGGCAAAAGATCCCGAAGTCGCAGTGAAGAAAGCCTTCAAGGTGACCTTGTTCAGGCTCTTCCTCTTCTACATCCTGACCCTGTCGCTGATCCTTGCCATCGCACCGGTCAGCGAGATCCTCGAAGGCGACAGCCCGTTCGTCACGGTGATGCAGGTGATCGGCATCCCGTTTGCCGATTCTATTCTCAATTTCGTGGTCATCATCGCCGCACTCTCCGCCATGAACTCGCAGCTGTACATCTCCACGCGCATGATGTTCTCGCTATCCCGCGCCGGGCAGGCTCCGAGCAGCCTGGGCAAATTGAAGAAGAACGGCGCGCCGGTCAACGCCCTGCTGCTCTCGGCTGGCGGAATCGCCGTGGCCACCATCATCTACGCATCGAATCCAGAATCCGGTTTCACAATAATGATGGCACTGTCGATGTTCGGCGCAATGATGACCTGGATGCTGATCTTCATCACGCACTTGTTCTTCCGCCGTTCCCATCGGCGCAGTGCAGCACCGCTTAAATACCGCCTGCCGTTCTATCCCGCAGGATCCGCGGCCGGGGCGCTGCTGATGGCCGCGTTGCTGGTCACGACCTTGTTCACCGAGCAGTTCTCCATGACGTTGCTGTTCGGCATTCCCTTCGCCTTGGCCGTCTCTGCCCTGTACTTCCTGATGCGCAAGCGCATGAAGCTGGCACAGGCAGGTTCAGGCACCGGGCATGAGGAGACTGGTGGCTCTAGCCAGCCGCGCGAGCCTGAAAAGGTCAGCGACGCCTTGTAGGTGCAAGCGAGCCCCGGCACAGCGCACCATATGTGCGCTGCACCGGGGCCGCCAACCAGCAACCGCGCTTCCAGAACTGGGCTAGTGCCCTTTGAATGCCTCCGCTAGCCACCAGGCGCCGCCGTCCGAAGCGATTTTCGCGTCGATGACCAGCGGGCCCGTGGGATCCGAGCCGAGCCAGCTGGCTACCGCGTCGAGATCCTCCAGCTTGCGCACCGTGATGCCATCGGCTCCGAAACCGCGGCCGATGGCTGCGAAATCGGTGTCAGGGAAGGTCACCGAGTCCATATTCGGTGCCGTGCCCGTATCGCCGAAATGATGCACCTCCGCCCCGTAGGCGGCATCGTTGTAGACGATGCACACCAATGGCAGCTTCAGCCGGACCGCGGTATCCAGTTCGGCGATGGCCATGTGGAATCCGCCGTCTCCGGTGCCGAGCACCGGCAAGCGCCCGGGCTGCGCCAGCGCCGCGCCGATCGCGGCGTAGAGACCCAGGCCGATCGACTGGAACGCCTGGGTGAAGCAGAAACCGTGTTCGTCAGGCACGTCGAGGAACTGGCTCGGGTATCCCATGAAATTGCCCGAATCGACGCTCACCACGCGGTCGGCCGGGAGGATCTCGTCCAGGGCTTTGGTCAGGGTCCGGGGATCGATCGAGGAAACGGTAGACAGGTCCGCATAGTCGACCTGCTGCCACCGCGCCTGGGCGTCAAGGCGCTCCTTCACCTCGCTGGTGCGATAGCTTTCGCGGACCGCGGTCTTCTGGGCGAGCAGCAGGTCCAGCACGTCCTTGGCGCATTCGGCGCTGTCCCCCACCATGCCCAGGTCGATGGGCCGGTTGGCACCCAGCGCCGGCTCGTCCAGATCCACCTGGACCACCTTGGCGTCCTGGCCGATCAGGTGCCCGTGGCGCATCGTCCACATGTTCAATGCGCAGCCGAACCCGACGATAAGGTCCGCCGAGGAGATGAGCTCTGCGGTCAGCGGGGAGGAGAAGCCTCCGGAAATGCCCAAGTTGAAGTCGTCCTCGTTGAACAGCCCTTTGGCCACCGCAGAGGTGGCCACCAGCGCGCCGGTGTGGCGGGCCAGCGCGAGGATCTCCTGCTTGGCGCCGCGTCCGCCGCGCCCGGCAACGAAGACCGGACGCTGGGCTTTCTCCAAGAGGACCGCTAGAGCGCGCGCCGCGTCGCGGGATGGGCGTATCGGTTCGCGCGGCACCACCTCGATGGGCTCCACGACGTCGGGGGCCGGCAGCGCCTGCAAGTTCAGCGGAAGATTGAGCACCACGGTCCGGCGGTCGTTGACCGCAGTGCGGTAAGCGCGCACCGTATCGGCCACCGCGCTCTGCGCGCTGTGGATCCGCTCCGCCACGGCATAGACGGAGGTCGAGAACGAGTCTTGGTCCATGGCGAAGTTCGAATACACGGCGCTCGGGGCGGCTTCGGCGGCCAGCACGATCATCGGCGTACGCGACTTGGCCGCCTCGCCAATGCCGGTGGCCGCGTTGGTCAGGCCGCACCCCTGGTGCACCGAGACCACGCCGATCTGGCCGCTGGTCCGGGAATAGGCATCCGCCATCGTCGCCGCCCCGCCCTCGTGGCGCGCGGCCGTGTAGGGCACGCCCTGCTCTATCAGCGCATTGGTAATGGTGAAGTTGCCGCTGCCGACAACACCGAAGACATGACCTACGCCGAGCTCCGCGAGGGTTTTTCCTACAAGTTCTGCAACATTCATGGACGGTTCCTTTGATGGCGAATGGTAATTACAAGCTGGTCGAAATGTCAGGCCGCGGCAAGCGTTCGCGAAGGAGCGGAGCCGAATTTCTGCCCGTAGTAGGCAGAGAAGCGCCCGAGGTGGTCGAAGCCCACTTTGGAGGCGATGGAGCTGACGCTGTCGCCCTGGGCAGTGTTGGCTCCCAGCAGCAGCTGGTGGGCCGCCAGCAGCCGCACCTCGCGCAGATACTGGATCGGCGTGGTGCCCAGGTGCCGGGTGAAAACATGCTGCAGCTGCCGCGAACTGATGCCGACGCTTTGGGCCACTGTCGAGATCCGCGTGATGTGCGCGAAATTTTCGTCGATGAAGGTCTTGGCCGCCTGCAGGTAGTCGGGATATCCGCTGGGCACCTGCGGCGGCGGCTCGAAGCAGTCAAGATGCGGGGTCAAGCCAAGCAGCAGGGTCGAGAAGAGCGTGTTCAGCAGGGTCTGGCCGATATGCGCTTCGGGGACGACACCCAACTCGCCCAGGGCCAGGCAGGATTCCATCCAGGTGTGCGCCACCAGGTGCGGTGCTGCAAGCTGCAGGGGCGTGCTTGAATCCAGCGTGATGCCGGCGGCCAGCTTCCTGCCGCTGATGCGGGCGAAATATTCGGCGGCGACCTTGGATTCCATCCCGCCGATCAGCGCCCCGCGACCGGCATCCGGGATCATCAGCGTGGTTCGGGAGGTGCTCAGCGCGAACGGGGCCGCAGACTGCCACTGGTGCGAGCCCGATTGGACGGCCATCGGGCCGAGCGGGAAGACGACTAGGATGCGATTGCCGGTCGGCGGGGAGGTGATGGTGACTTCTTCGCCATAGGCCACGTGGACCAGCGACAACGGGCCCAGGCTGGTGCCGTTGACCGAGCCGTTCAGAGCCACCGCGCTGTTCAGGCGCAAGGCGTGCTGGTCCAGGGTCAGCTCATTAACCGCATCGCGGATGATGCACGGATCGGTGCTCCGGGCGACCGGATGCTGGGCCAGCAACCCACCTGCCTCCGAATGACCAGTTCTCGACAACTCAGTCACAATCATCCTCCTTAGCGAATTTTCCCTGTTGCACGGGGCATGAGCCCCGCACCGTTGCGGGGCCCGGCCGACTTCTGCCTCCTAGCGGGGCAGTCGTACACCGCGGGTTTCCAGAATGGGCAGGACCTTCTTACCGAAATACTCGAGCTCCGTGACGTAGTCTACGAATGCCAGCGTCATGCCGTCGAAACCGGCCTCGTACAAGGCAGTGATCTGGTCCGCGACATCCTCAGGGGTGCCGACCAGCGGCAGTGAGCCGTGACCGGAGGCGAAGCGGTCCCGCATGGTCGAGAGCATTTCCGGTGTGAAGGACTGGGCGTGCAGGCCCTGCAGGCCCATCAGGTAGTCCACCGCACCCCAGTCGGCGTTGTCCCGGGCGTAGTACTCCAGGTATTCCTCGGCTTCCTCCCGTGTGTCGCGGCACACCACATGCCCCAGGGTGAAGACGCCGACTTCCCTGTCGAATTCCGTGCTCGCTTGTTCCTTCACCGTGGAAGCGATCGTGGCGCCGGTGGCCACGTCCGGCACGATGGTGAACACGAAGTCCGAGTTCTTGGCGGCGTAGGCCCGTCCCTGGCCGGAGGAGCCGGCGTTCAGGATCGGCACCTTGTTGCCCCGCGGTTTCGGTTCGGATTCGGCCCCGCGCAGCGTGAAATGCTTGGTCTCCATGTTGAAGATTCCCGGTTCCTGCCATGCGGCCAGGACGACGTCAGCCCATTCCTGGGCGAAGCTGTAGCGCTCGTCGTGCTCGTGCGGCATGAGGGTTCCCATGGCTTCGTATTCCGGCTGGTTCCAGCCCGCGACGATGTTCAATCCCGCGCGTCCGCCGCCGCCGAGCTGGTCGAGGGTCGCCATCTGCTTGGCGGTGACCATCGGGTGGTTGAAGGCGGTGTGGATGGTGGAGAAGACATTGATCCGCTCCGTGCTGCTGATCAGCGCCGCGGCCCAGACGATCGGGTCAAGGACGCTGCCGTGGAAGTTGGTATCACCTTTGTATCCGATCCAACGAGCGATGGGAAGCAGGAAGTCGAAGCCCAACCGGTCCGCGACCTTGGCCATCGCCAGATTCTCTTCCCAGGTGGCTGCCCAGCGTTCGTCGATCTTGGTCACTGCCAGACCGCCAGAGCAGTTCGCGGAGAACAGTCCGAGCTTGAAATCCTTGCGGTCGAGAATCTGTCGAGTCATGGTGTTGTCCTGTCCGAAATTGTGGTTGCTGGTCATCGTGCCTCGATCCGGTGGACCTGGCCCAACAGGATGTAATGGTCCCCCGCCTCGTGGAGCTGGACTACCTGGCAGTCCATCCGGGTTCCCGGAATCTCCAGCACCGGGGTGCCGAGCAGGCTGGAGGTTGTTTCCAGACCGTGGAATTTGTCGGCTCCGCGGGTGGCGAACTTCCGGATCCAGTGCTCCTGGCCGTCGGCCAGGATGTGGACCGAGAACGCTTCGGAAGCCCTCCATGCGTCGATCGCCGAGGATCTCTTGTCCACGCACCAGGAGACCAGCGGCGGATTCAGCGAGACCGAGGTGAACGAGTTGGACACCAGCCCGATCCGTTGACCGCTCGGCTCTCGGGCGGTCACGATCGTGGTGCCGGTGGTCCAGACCCGCATTGCCTCGCGGAGTTCCTGCCCGGAAACCTGGGTAGCGGAATCCTTCAGGGCTGTCGACGTTGTCATGATGGCTTCCTCGCAGTATCGATGTCCCAACGCTTGTTCGTTGTTGGATCAATAGTGGCAAGTGACGCGCATCACCAGCTATCCGATCGACGCTATCCACTATCCGCTTTGCGATGAACTCCGGACCGCGCGGCTACATCAGGGCAAGCACGCGCGTCGGCGCACCAGTGCCGCCCACAATGGGCAGCGGCGCGACAACGATCATCGACCCGAACGCGGGCAGCTTGTCCAGGTTCTTCAGCGACGTAATGCCGTACTTATCGTTGCCCAGCAGGAAATTGTGCATCGGGAACGGCGGGTCGAGCAGGGCTGCGTTGCCTGCATCGATGCCCACGGTCTCCACGCCCACGCCGGAGATCTCCAGCTCCTCGGCAATGTACTTGGCGCACTCGGCGGTGAATCCCGGGGTGTGCGAACCGTTCTCATCCAGATTCAGGAACGCGGCGCGGTCCTCGCCGCACTGGTCCCAGCCGGTGCGGAAGAGCAGCCAGGCATTGGCCGGGAACTCCCCATGGGTTTGCTGCCACGACTTCAGGTCATCGACGCTGATCAGGTAGTCGGAGTCGGCAGCGGCCTCCGCGCTGAAGTCGAGGACCACCGCCGGGCCGACCAGGCGCTGCGGATCGATCTGCGAGACGTCTTTGCCCTCGCGTCCCGAGATCCAGTGCACAGGAGCATCGATATGGGTTCCGATATGCTCGCCGGTGTGGATGTTGTGGTGCTTCCAGAACGGGCCAGGCTCGTTGTAAGCCGACACCTCTTCGAGGCTGAAGTCGATCAGATTCGAGTAGGGATCCGGCAAAACCAACGTCGGGGTGTCTTTGGACAGTGGAGCAGTGAGGTCCTGGACGGTTACCGTGCCGCTAGTCAGCGATGCGAGCACCTGGTTTACCTGAGTCATTACGCCTCCAAGGAAGAGATAAAGAAACTACTTATTGAAAATTAGTGACGATCGTCACAATAATTGCATGATCTAAATCTATCAGCGGGAATTCGCGCTGGGAAGTACCCGCCGTTGAAAGTCCAACTATTTCCTGCCGCGCTTCGCTGCACGGATCAGCTGCTGCGCCGCCAGATGGCCGGAGCCGCCACCCAGGCCCGGGCCGGGGTGGCTTGCCGCGCCGATATGCCAGACGCCCTTGGCAGGTTGCCGGCCCCGGCCGGCGCTGGGCACCGGCCTCCACAGCAGGTTCTGGAACAGCTCAGCCGATCCCCCGTAGGGATCTCCGGCCACTGCATTGGGATTAGCTTCGGCGAGCGCCGCAGGGCTGATCGCCGTGCGGGCCAGCACGAGGTCCCGGAATCCCGGTGCGAACTCCTCGACGCGATCCAGCACTCGATCCACGTACTTCTCAACCAGTTCCTCGTCCCAGCCGTTGGCAACGTCTAGTTCGCCGGCGGCATCGCCGCGTGGGACAAACGGGACTTCCTGCAACTGGATCCACAGCGCCGCTTTGCCCTCCGGCGCGCGGCTCGGATCCAGCACGCATTGCTGGCCCACCACAACCGTGGGCTCCGCGGGAAGCAGCCCGGCTTCAGCCTGGGCGCAGGCTATGGCAGTGGAATCCGACCCGGTGGTCAGGTGGACCAGCGGTGTGGCTGCAAGCCGCTGGTCGGCCCATGGAACCGGCGCGTCCAAGGCAAGGTGCACCTGCATCGCGGCGCGTCCGGGAAGATATGATTTCGTTTCGCGCGGGAAGGATTTCGACGTGTCCTCGCCTTCGAGCAACCCGTCATAAAGCCCCGGCACCGAGACGGAGGCCAGCACCGCGATCTCGGCGGTGAATTCGCCTTGGTCGGTGACCACGTTCCGGGCCCCCGCGTTCAGCGAGCCGATGCGCTGCGCCTGCGTTCCGGTGCGGATATCGACTCCGCGTTCGATCAGCAGCGCTTCGAAGGCCCTCAGGAAGTTCCCGACGCCGCCTTCAACCACCGGAAGCCCGAACTGGTGCATGCTGGCGGCCATCACGGGGAGCATGATGCCGCCACTGGCCTGCTCGGGCCCCAGCCCGGCATGCAGCAGCCACGGGGCCCACAGCTGGTCTGCTTCCGTTCCTGCGAATCGGCTCCGGGTGTAGTTGCGCCCGCTCATCAGCGCCTGCCTCACCAAGTTCTGCGCATTGCCCACCCCCATGCGCAGCGTCTTGAATCCGAGCTTGGCCAAGGCCGGCCAGGTCATCTCGCTGCCCAGCGCCCCGATCACCACAGGGGCCTGGGCACCGAACTCGTCCATCATCTGCAGGTAGGCCGAACGGTCCGCAGGGTTCTCGAACCGCTCCGCGGTGGCCTTGGGATCCCGGGTTGCCACGGCCGTGATCCGCCTGTCTTCGGCGTCGGTTCCGACGCTGGCGGTCACCCATTGGGTGTTGGCGTCCTCGGTATTGCGGTAGCGCAGGCCGTGGCGGTGCAGGTCTTCGCCCAAGGCCGCGTAACCCGGGCCCGAGACGAACAGCGGATGCCAGGAGGAATACGTATCGTGGATGAACCCGGGCAGCGTCAATTCCCCGGAATCGATGAACCCGCCGATCTTCTCGTGCTGCTCCAGCAGCGTGACCGAGGCCCCGGTGCCGGCCAGTTCCGCGGCGGCCACCAGGGAATTGATTCCCGAACCGATAATGACGTAGTCGCTGTGCATCTTCTCCCCTACTGTTGCAATTCTGGTTGCTCAAGCGCCTGCCCCGAAAAGGCGCAGGCGCTCGGGTCTACTTGAAATCCGGATGAAGCTCGGTGCTGTGGTACGCCCCGGCGTGGAAGACCAGCGGATCCCCGTCGGCCCGCGAGTACTTTTCCACCTCACCCACGTAAATTACGTGATCCCCTGCCTCGTGGCGAGCCACTGTCCGGCATTCGAACGTGGCCACCGAGCCGTCGAGCAACGGCAGTCCGGCGACGCCCTCGGAGATGCTCACGCCGGCGAATTTGTCATCCGCGGGGGTGGCGAACTGGCGCGAGAGCACGTGCTGCGAAGATTCAAGCACATTGATGGCGAAGTGCGTTGCCGCTTCGAAGTCCGGCAGCGACGGCGCGAATTTGCTGGGGCACCACAGCACCAGCGGCGGATCCATCGACACCGAAGTGAAGGAGTTGGCGGTCATGCCGACCTTCGATCCCTGCGGGGTGCGGGTGGTCACCACGGTCACCCCGGTGGCGAACTGGCCCAGGGTGGCCCTGAAGTCGCGCAGGTCGAAGGCGGCACTTTCTTCGGCCACCAGCCTGCCTACAAAAGCTGTGGCTTCCTCCCGGTCGAACCACCACGGGAACAGCGTCCGGGGGTCGTCGAAGCCGTTGGCGAAGGAATCGGCGAGCGCCTGGTGGTCACTAGCCTTGGCAAGAACCTCCAGCTGCCATCCGTCCTTGCTGCGCAGCATCGAGTTGGTCCACGCGGTCGAGAACTGGCCCCAGCCGCGCCAGTATTCGTCGAAGGTCCGCGTCATCCACGCCTCGTCGAACGGCGCGTCGCCGTTGATGTGGATCGCCCGGGCGTAGTGGTCGGCCGCGAGGGTCGCGTTGTTGGATCCCTGGCCGGTCACCGGGTCGTTGAGCATGATGGCATCCCCGAGGCCGAGCACGGCCCTGCCTCCGGGCAGGCCGCCGACCGCATGGCGCACCACCGGGGTGATGCGCCCGCGCAGGCAGGCTCCGGGGTCATTGAGCTCGCTGTCCTTGAACATCACGTATTCCGCAGGGAAGTGCTCGCGGAGAATGGCCAGGCAGTTCGCCCAGTGTGCTTCGGGATCCGAGATGCTGTCCCAGCTGTCCATCGGACCGCCCGGGATCCCTTCGAAGACCATCATCTGACAGGGGCCGTCGGTGCTCAGGCCTGGGAAGGTGAAGAACTCGCCGATGCCTGGAAGCAGGTTCATGCGGATCTCGTTGGTGCTTTCCGGCCCGGTGTCCTGGGCCGGCTTCACATAGGTGACCGCTACTGCGCGCTGCGGCCGGTCATAGGGGCTGCGCGACTTGTCGGTCGTGAAGATCTGCCCCAGTTCGCCTTTGCCGGTGCAGACCACGACCAGGTCGTAGATCGCGGCCAGCTCCTCCAGCCTCTTGACGTTGAGTTTTTCAATGCGGAAGTCCCCGCCGCGGCCGATGAACTGCTCGATCCAGTGCGCGCACTTCACGCGCTGATCCACGGACATTGCAGGGTTTTCCAGCGATCCGTGCCAGGAGATGGCCACGCCGTCTTCGGGTTTGATATTGAAGGTCATCCCGGTGATGCCGATGCTCTGGCTGTCCGCGCCGGGGATCTCCAGCGGCAGCTGGATCCGCAGCGAGGAGGAGAAGACACACTGACTGGAGGTGATCGTTCCACTGCGAATTTCGGCCGCGGAGCGGTCGGAGAACAGGGTGACTTCGTGTTCCAGCCGCTGCAGTTCCAGGGCTAGCTGGGCGCCGGATTCGCCGGCGCCGACGATTGCAATTTTTCGCATGATGCTGCTCCTTGGAGGATCTAGGCCACGGTGTTGAACGATGCCTGGTAGTCGGCGGCGCCCTGGGCGTCCAGGAACCACGAGCCGAAGTCCGGCGGGTAGTCGAAGCCGTTGGCGAAACGCTGGGCGATGGCGGGGTTCTGCTGCGCGGCGGCGAACAGGCCCAGGGCGTGCTCGGCTGGCGGGGCCAGCATGGTGTTGGTCCAGCGGGCTACGTGCTGCGCGTACTTCCAGTACTCCTCAAACATGGAGGTCTTGAACGAGTCGTCATACGCGGCATCCCCGTGGCCGATGATCGAGGCCAGGTAGCTGGCCGCGCACTTGGAGGCGTTGTTCGAGCCCTGGCCGGTGATCGGGTCGTTGAGCACCACTACGTCGGCCATGCCCACCACGGTCTTGCCCGAAGGCAGGGTGGCCAGCGGGTGGCGGACGGTCGGCGGGAAGCGTCCCTGCAGCACGCCGTTGGCATCGGTGAGTTCGACGTTGGCGCTACGCTCATATTCCCACGGCAAGTAGGTGCGCAGCACGCGCAGCGAGTTCTCCAGGTGCTCGGCCGGGGTCAGTCCCTTCCAGGAGTCCATGTCCGAGCCGGGCAGGCCTTCGAAGACCATAATTTCGCACGGTCCGGTGCTGGTCAGCGCCGGGAAAACGAAGTACTCCCCCACCCCCGGGATAACATTGAAGTTCACCGCGGAGAATTCCTCGCGCGGTTTCATCCCATTCACGTAGGTCAAAGCTAGCGCACGCTGCGGGGTCGCGTAGTGGCTGCGCTCATCGTCGCGGGTGAACAACTGGGCGATCTCCCCCTTGCCGGCGGCGACCAGGACCATGTCGCTGTTTTCCGCGTAGCGTTCAAGCTCCGCGATTCCGGCGTCCTCGAAGACCAGGGTGCCGCCGCGCTTGGCGAATTCGGCCATGAATGCAGGGAATTTAACCCGCTGGTCGATGGACTGCGCCGGGGCATCAAGCCGGTGGTCCCAGTTGATGGCCTTCACGCCCGGTGCTTCGGTGGGTGCGATGGTAAAGGAAATCCCTTCCACTACCGGTGCATCGGGCCAGAGGTCCAGTCCCAAGACGCGTTCTTGTCCCAGCGCTTGATCGAACATGCACTGGCTGGAGGCGATGGAGCCGTCGCGGATCTGCTCGGGGGTGCGGTTGGAAATCAGAGTGACCCGGTAGCCGGCATCCAGCAGGCCGATGCCCAGCTGCAAGCCGGATTGCCCGGCGCCAACGATCGTGATGTGTCTTGTATCCATGATCAGGAAATCCTTCGTGTTCGTGGTTGTTGAAGCGTCGTGCTGGCGGTGCGCTAGTCGGCGGCCAGCAGGGGGATGGCAGGTTCGTTGCGTTCCGGGCCCAGCGCGGAGTAGCCCCCGTCGGCGGCCCAGTCGGCTCCGGTCACGAAGGAGGCCTTGTCCGAGAGCAGGAAGGCGACGACCTCTCCGACTTCCTCGGGGCGGCCTACCCGGCCCAGGAGGTGGAACGGAGCCGCAACCGAGTCGGTCTTCTCCAGGTTGCCACCACTGAGGGTGTCCATGATCTTGGACCAGGTCCAGCCCGGGCTCACCGAGTTCACCCGGATGCCGTCTACTGCGAGGTCGGCAGCCATGGAGCGGGTGATCTGCACCAGCGCTGCCTTGCTTGCCGGATACAGCCAGCGTCCGGTCTGCGCCACGGAACTGGAGATCGAAGTGAAGTTGACGATGGCTCCATGCCCGGTCGCTGCCAGCAGCGGCCGTGCCGAGTTGGCAAGCATGACGGCAGAAACCACGTTGACGTTCAATGCCGTCAGCCAGTCGGCGCGGGATGAGTTGGCACCGTCGTCGAGGTAGCTGCACGCCAGGTTGACCAATCCGTCCAGCTTGCCGAATCGCTGCGACACTGAATCCATCAGCGAGCCGATGGCTGCATCATCGGTGATATTCATGCAGCGGAACTCTGCTTGCGGAATCTGTGCTGCGAGGCGCTCGCCGCCCTCGGAATCAATGTCCACGACGATGACGTGCGCTCCCGATTCGGCAAGGCACTGGACGATTCCTGCCCCGATTTTGGTGGCACCGCCAGTCAGCAGAATGACGCGATCTTGAAGTTCTTCCATTGGTCTCCTCCACGCTCCTATGTTGTGGCCCATCTCATAATTGATGTCCTGGATAGAACCTATCGCCCCGGAGGGGAGCGCACTATCCAGTGCACGCAGCAGTTATCCACATCGCGCACGGCCGACCGAAGGAGGGAACAACATGCTCAGCCAGCCTCTTGCGAGTCCAGCTTCTACGCGTGTCCTGGATCAGCTGCCGACTCTTAGCACCTCTGATCTGCACGAGGCGCGCGAGAGAATTGGCATGCTGTTCTGTCCGCACGAACTCCAGCAGGGCGCCAACCAGAGCGCATTGAAGATGAACCTGCGATCCACCGGATCGGGCATCGGGCTGCACCTGCTGGATTACGGCGCGCCCGTCAAGATCAGCCCCGAGGCGCTGGAGACGTTCTATATGGTGCAGATCCCTCTCTCAGGGCGCGCGGTCCTTCACCTGGGTAACCAGCAGGTGGTATCCACCGCGCGAATCGCCTCCGTGCCGCCGATCGAGGCCGCCTTCTCCATGCAATGGGAGAAAAATACCCCGCAGATAATTCTGACCGCGCCGCGCGACGCCCTGGAATCCGCGGCGCGGAGTCTGTACGGTGCACTAATCCATGGCCCCCTGCGACTCGCACCGTCAATGGACTTATCCAATGAGGCCGGGCAGGCGTTCTTGCGCTCGGTCTTTGAACTGCATGACATGCTCAATGCGAAAAATGGCCAGCACAGCGACTACGCGCGGAGGCTGCAGCATGAGCTGGTCCTGGCCCGCTGGCTCATGGCAAATCGCTCCAACCTAGCCCAAAGCCTGGAGCAATGGAGCACCCCGACCGCCAGCGGATTTCAATCACGCATGGTCAAGGACTTCCTTACCTTGCTTCAATCTCACTGCCCCGAAGACCTCACGGTTTCGGAAATAGCCGAGGCACTGGGCGTTGCCACAAGGACCCTGCAGGTAGCCGTTGCGCGCGAATTGGATTCCACGCCGTCTGCCCAGCTGCGCAAGGCGCGGCTTGAACGGGCGCGCACCCTGTTGCTCGCAGCGGACCCCCGCTCACTGAATGTGTCGCAGATTGCGCAGGAATGCGGATTCACCCATCTCGGGCGCTTTGCGCAGAGCTACAAGCACCAATTCGGAGTTTCCCCCTCGGCAACCCTGCGCGAAAATCGCAAGTAGCGACGATCCTAGCCACGCAGAATAGCCCGGCGGACATTCTCCGGCCAAGGAGCCGAAGTCTCGGAGCCCAGCGGGACGCACGCGGTGACGAATTTGCCTGACGCAGCTTCCGCAATCACCCGGTCATTGAACGCATGCCCGAAGACCTTGAACGAGAAGCACAGGGACTTCCCGCCAAGCCGATCAATGCGCAGCACTGTTGTGACACCCTGTCCGAAGAAGAGCTTGGCCTTGTAGTCCACTTCCTGCCGCACGCGCGGCGCGATGGGAAAGTACCCTGGAAGCTCGAGCTCCCGGAACAATTTCGCTTCAGCCGCCTCGACAAAGCGCAGGATGGCTGAATTGTGCTGATGGCCAGCGGCGTCGGTATCCACCCACTCAATGGTTCGCTCCAGCGTCGTTCCAGCGATTCCCGACGCGATGAAGTCTGCCGCAAGGTGCTGCAGAAACTGCCCGGATTCGCCCATTCCCGCGGATATCGGCATCAAGATCCCCCTAAATAAAAATGTATAGCTATTGTAACGCACGTCACTTTAACGTGATAATCCTATTGGTGTTCCAAGAACTCCGCCCTACCCACCCAAGGAGATTGAACAGATGCCGAAATCCCCCGCAGCCGCGGATTGGAAAATCCCGAAACGAACCACCTCAATGGTGCTTTTCGCCTGCTGGCTCGCCATCCTGGCCGAAGGCTACGATGTCGGCGTGCTCGGTGCAGTGCTCCCGGCGCTGGCAGAATACAAGGAATGGTCGCTGAGCCCCATGGAGCTCGGAGGCCTCGGAGCCTACGCGTTGGTTGGCATGCTCTTCGGTGCGCTGTTCATCGGCACGCTCAGCGATATCATTGGTCGCAAGCGCATGCTCCTGCTCGCCATGCTCGTCTTCACCATCACCCAGGCCGGTGCCGCACTGGCCCCTACCCCCGAGATGTTCGGACTCTTCCGGCTGATCGGCGGACTGGGCATGGGCGGCATCATCCCGGTGGCCGCCGCGCTGACCATCGAGTATTCGCCACCGAAGAAACGCTCGCTGAACTACGGCATCATGTACTCGGGCTATTCCCTGGGAATCGTTGCCGCCGCTTTGGTCGCCATGTCGCTGCTGCCCTCCCTGGGTTGGCGCGGGGTCATCGCGGTAGGCGCGCTTCCAGTCGTTCTGCTTCCGCTGGTTGCCTGGATGCTTCCGGAATCCCTTGAGTACCTGGTATCCAAGGGCCGGATCAGCGCAGCCAAAGCATTGGCCGCCCGGCAAAGCATCCCCGACTACGAGCCCGTGGCGCCACCGGTTCGCACCGGCAAGGCCCCCTGGCGCCAGGTCATGGCTTCCATGTTCTCCGCAACGTACTTGCGATCAACAATCTTCTTCTGGATCTCGCTATTCTGCGGCATGGTCCTGGTCTACGGCTTGAATACCTGGCTGCCGCAGATCATGCGCAGCGCAGGGTACAACCTTGGTTCCTCGCTGACATTCCTGCTGGTCTTCTCCCTTGCCTCGGCTGCCGGCGGACTGGCCCTGGGCTTCCTCGCCGACAAGTACGGGCAGAAGACTATTCTGGTGATTTTCTACCTGCTCGGTGCGGGAGGCATCCTCCTGCTGATGTTCCCCAATACCATGCTGGTCAACCTGTTCTTCGTGGCCTTCGCCGGCATCGGCTCGATTTCCACGTCGCTGGTTCTCACCGGATACATCGCCGATTACTACCCGGCCGCGCAGCGCGGCACGGCCACGGGCTGGGCATTGTCCTTCGCCCGCATCGGCGCCATCTCGGGCCCCATCATCGGCGGCTGGATCGCGGCTTCGGGCATCAGCTTCGAGTTCAATTTCGTATTCTTCGCCATCGTCGGCGTAGTCGCCGCCATTTCCGTGGCGATGATTCCACCGCGCATCAAACCAGATGCTGCCCGATCTGCCGAGGCCCAGCAGGCCCTCGCGTCCGATTAGCCCTGGCTCTGCGCAACTTGCAGCAGCGAACATCCTGAACCGTGGCACACCGAGTACAGCGGTGTGCCACGGCTTCTCCTTTTCCCAGCACCCCAGCCCTGCCAAAGGTCCGCTGACCGGCAGGTTGCACCCGCGAAATGCACGGTGCGCTGCACCGGGGACACGATGGCCGGGTGAATGGGCAAGGGGATCCTTTCCAAAAGGAGAAACAGCCTTGCAGGCATTGCCGCGCATTCCGTGAATGCTGGCCTCGAGAGCGGCCCGGCTTCCTGTGCTACCACTCCCACCGGCCCCTTTAGGCGCCAGGCCGCGGATCCTGCAGCTCGAGCCGGGGCGATCTTGGCTAGCCGGTGAACGTGAAGCTGGTCTGCAGCTTGCGCGCTGTCCGGTCCGGATTGAGCATCAGGACGCAGAAGATGCCGACAACGACCAGGTAGATGCCGATCATCCCGAATGAGGCATTCATGCCCTGAGCCAGCAGACCAGCCATCTCCGCCGAGTCGGCCACGCCCTTCGGGCTGGGAATGTAGCCCGCGCTGTCCATCAGGCCACCGACCATTGCCGGAGCGACCACGCCGCCCACCGAGGCCAGTCCAGTGAGCGTGGCCATGAGGGCCGCGCGCTGCTTGGAGCAGACACTGAAGGCGATCGCCGTGGGAGCCAGGGGATAGATCATTGCAGTACCCGCGCCGAGAGTCAGCATCGCCACGGCGGCGTAGCCGGAGAGGAAGGGAAGGATCGAGAAGCAGATCCCGGAGATCAGCAGCGTGGCGCCGAACAGCGCGCCCAAGGCCCAGCGAACTGTGACGCCGCGTTTCATCAGGTACCGGGAGCCGAAACCCAAAACCAGCAGCGCAATGGCACCGATCACCCAGGGGAAGGTGGAGACCAGGCCGATCATTTCCGGAGTCAGCGCAACCACGGATCCCAAGTATTTCGGAGACCACGTGGTCAAGAAACCTTGTGCCCAGAAGCAACCGGCACCCGCGAGCACCGCAGCCACGAACATCCATGAGCCCAGTACTCGCCGAATCGGCACGATTTTCAGCAGATCCGAGGAATCCGCAATGCTCCCCTTGCCCTGCGGCTTGAATTCGGCGGCCGGCTCAGGCTTCTGCCCAGCCTGCTTCTGGTCCTCCGCCAGCGAGATGGCACCGGCTTTTGCCTGTGCCTGGCTCGCCTTCGAATGGCTGTACGGGCCGTCGCGGCCCACAAGCAGCCACCCTACGCTCCAGAGCAACCCGAAGATCCCCAGGAAACCGAAGGCCCAGCGCCAGCCCAGGGCCGGGTTGGCGATGATCCACGCAAGGGCAGGAGCCGCGAGGATCGGTCCCAGTGTGGAACCGGCAGCGATGACGCTGCTGGGCAGCCCGCGTTCCTTGGCATTGAACCAGCCATGGGCATGCTGCAGCGAAATGGGGGTCGCCGGCCCCTCGGCTCCACCCAGCAAGATGCGCGTCACCAGCAGGATTGCCGCGCCCCCGCCAAAGAGCATCGGGAACTGCAGCACCGCCCAGGCAATGCCCATAGTCAGCAGGATCCAGCGGGTGGATACCTTTCCGGCCAGGAAGCCGACAATAACTCCGACAATGGCGAAGAGGAAGAAGAAGGCGCTGCCGATGAAGCCGAACTGACCGGCAGTCAACCCGAGTTCGCGCATGGCAGGATCTGCCACGAGCCCCAGGACCGCCTTGTCGGCGAAGTTCACGATCTGGAAGAGGACCAGCATGCCGGTCACCATCCAGGCACGCCGGTTCATCTTGCCGTTGGCAATGGCCGCACGCAAGGTGTGGTCCGCGAGATTCTGCGTCGTACTCATACCAAGCTCCCATTGGAATCGGCTGCGGAGAGTTCCAGCGCGGCCGGGCCGATGCTGAAGACATCATTGTCTTCGGCGATGGATACGTTCCCCGGGAAATCACCGCGTGCGGTCGCCAGCATAGCTTCCAGATCAGCGGCACCGGGGGTGTTGGGAACGATGTGATGCAGCACCAGCGCGCCGACTCCGGCTTTCGCGGCGACCTTGCCCACCTCGCTGTACGGCGTGTGCGATTCGCGCAAATGCACTTCGATGCCATCGCGCGTGGGTCCGTCCGGAAATGTCGCCAGGATGCCAGGCAGGTCGATGACCTCATGCAGCAGCAGGTCGGCGCCGCGGGCGAGCCTGATGCAGTTCTCGGAGTAGGCGGTGTCGCCGGAGACCACGACCGAACCGTAGCGCGAGTCGATCCTGTAGGCGAATGCCGGGAAGCACAAGCGGTGGTCGACCAGTATCGCGGAGATTGCCACCAGCTCATCGCTGTAGATCTCGAAGGGCTCCATTTCCGGGTGGCGGTTTTCCACTGCGCAGGCCCCGGATGCCTCGGGGATCTGGATGTTCTGCGACTGGATCCACTCGTGGGGTTCGTCGCGGCCTTCATCTGCCATGCGGATCACCACGTCGGAGGAGAAGACCTTGTCCAGCAGCGCATCGACAATTTCTTCGGTGCTGGTCATTTCCCGCTCGGCGACGCGCGAAGCGATCTGCTGCTCGTGCTCCGGGCCAAGGGCGGGGATGCGATTGGGGCGTCCAGGGCCGAAAACCTGGATAGGCCGGGCGAAAGACTCTCCCGGGACCTGCCACCCCGTCACCAGATAGGCGCCGAGGTCATAGATGTGGTCCGAGTGGTGATGGGTCAGCAGCACCGCGCGCAATTCGCCCCATTCGGCATGCGACCGGTAATTGCGGATGCTTCCCATGCCGCAGTCAATCACGTAGGTTGCCCCATCGACCCTAATCGCCGTGCTGGTGCCAGCACGGGAACTGGAAACGATCGGGCCGCCTCCGGTGCCAAGCGTGTAGACGCTCATTCCTTTTACCTGAGTGGTATTCACATTGGTGCCTTACTCGTAGAGTGCAGCAACGGGTCCCATCGACCGCGATGCGTGAATTGCGAGGGTGGTGAAGAGTCCGGCAGCGTAGGCCGAAGTGATAGAAATCATATACACCGTATTTTACGATCGCAAGACCTATTGCATATCTAATGTGATTCATGCCATGCTGGTCGCACCAGTCATCTACCCGCTAAGGAGTTCATCGTGGAACAGCAGCAAGGCCAAGAAATCATTCTGGGCGACTTGCCCAAAGGCATAACCTTGGCCAGCGAGTCAATGGGCAACAAGACGTGGAACGTCCTCGGCCACACCTACCTCTCCAAGGTCGAGAGTTCCAGCAGCTTTGCATGGCTGTCCCTGGATCCCAATGGAACCGGTGTGCCTCCGCACGTGCACCCTAAGCAAGATGAGCACATTTACATAATGGAAGGCACCTACACCCTGTACCTGGACGGCGAATGGTTCAAGGCCGGACCTGGCGATACCGTCCGCATGCCCATGGGACTTCCGCACGCCTACTACGTCAAGGATGGCGCACCGGGCAAATCGCTCTTTTGGGTAAGCCCCTCGGGGCAGCTGTCCACGCTCTTCGACGAGCTTCACAACTTGTCTGACCCGGAGGAAGTTGTCCGCCTCTCAGCACTGCGTGACGTGGACTTCCTGCCACCGGGATCTGTACCCGGCGCAGACTAGCATTGGCAGGAATTACCACGTGGCCGGCGGGGATACCCTGCCGGCCACCGCAGGATGGAAGGAAAAGCGCAGTGCCGCAAAATACGCAAGAGTCCGAATTGCTCAAGTACGGGGATCATCCCGACCAGCATTTCATCCTGGCGCACCCGTTCAAGCTGCCTTCCCTGGGCACTGCGATCCTGGTCCACGGCGGCTACTGGCGCCAGCGGATCACCGCCAGCGTGATGCAGCCGATGGCAGACGATTTGCTGCGCTCTGGCTGGAGCGTGGCCAACGTGGAATACCGGCGCGGTCCGGACCACCCCTGGCCCACCCCGTCCTTCGATGTGGCCGCGGCCATCCAGCTCGTGCGCAGCACGCTGCGCCACCAGGGCCAGTCCGAGGCAGCGATTCTTATCGGGCATTCGGTCGGCGGGCAATTGGCGCTGCTGAACTCCAATTTCGCCGATGCCGTGGTAGGCCTCGCTCCAGTCACCGATGCTTCCAAGGTGCATGCAGAATCGCTCGGCGACGGTGCGGCAATGGAATATTTCGGCGATTCTCCGGCCGGGATTCCGGCAATCTACCACGACGCGTCGCCAATCCAGGCTCCACCGCCTTCGGTGCCAACGCTCTTGGTCCACGGGTTCAACGACGACCGGGTACCGCTGGAGCACACGCGGGGATATCTGGATTCCCTGGCCGGCCACGCTCTGCCGGAACAAATGTTCTACCGGTTGCTGGACCACTTTGAAATCATCGACCCGAAGCAACATCATTGGCAGGCCGTGCGGACCTGGATGCAGCAGGTACTAGCCGACGCGCGAACCGAGTAGCCGATTCGCGTATAGCTCCGCATGCGGGGACAGCAGCGCGTGCAACGCCAGGAAGGTCTTCTTGGCCTGAGGAGCTTTCCACCCATCAGGCAGGTATTCGAAGGGCAGGTTCGGATCCCGATAGGGGAATCGCCGCCAGCGCGTGAGCATCGGAATATAAAAGGCAAAAGCCGCCCGCTCCAGCTCCGAGCGCTGCTCGGCAGACTCGACGGGCTCAGCCAGCCTTTGCTGCCACGTGCCTAAGCGTCCGACATACAACTGGAGGAAGTCGGTGTACTGATGGTCCAGTGCTCCAAGATCCCACCATTGGGCGACCTTGTCCCGGATATCGGCAGGCGACATGTAGTCAGCCCTGAAGAACTCGACATACTTGGACAATCCTCGCGCATCCAGGCGGACCTTAGCCTGCTCGAATGCCAGGTGCGGCCCCACAGCCACCCCTCCAGAGACCATCCCGAACCCCAAGCTAGCCAGCTCGGTGCGCAGTTCGTACCGGCGATTCCGCTCGCTCTCGGGTACCGAGAAAATAGCCAGCACTAGGGATTCCCCGGAGGATGAACGCGAAGGAGCAAAGATCCGTTGGTCATCCTTCCGGAAGCTGTCCAGAACCTCAGCGGAGAGCTGGTACTGGGATTCGTTCCCTGCGCGTTCGTTAATTAGCACGCCGCGGCTTTTCAACCGTGAAATGGTGGAGCGGATTGCTTGCGACCTGATGCCCAAAGCAGCGAACATCTCGACGATGATAGAAACGGGGAACGAGCCATTGGCCGGTTCGCCATACAGGCCATACAGCGTCACCAGCAGATTCTGGTGCTGCAGTTTCGTTCCCCCGATATCCACTGGTTCATCGTCCTTCATTTGCGCGTCGGCTGCTTTTTCGTTTCCTCGTTACTATCCTAGGTGGCCAGCGCTCGAATCCGGGGTATCAGCGCCTGCCCGCCTGCGGCTCAGCGAACCGGTACGTTGTGCTCTCCAGCCGCCGGGCAGCCGGCTCACTGCTGCGTAGGCCAGCTCCCCAGATGTTTGCCTCGTTAGGGTCAGCGGCCACCTGCGCCCGCATGACCCACCTCACTAGGTATTATGGAGCACGTCACACTATGGTTCGTCTTGAATCAAAAGCGCTCCTGCCCACAGCTAGACATGAGGTAACCGAATTATGAGCACAGCTCCTGCAAAACGAGGCGGCACAGCTGCATCGCGGGCCATGCGCCCGGTCAACAATTTGGTAGAAAAGTTCATTCCATCGGCGCTGGTCTTCGCCATCGCGCTGACTTTCATCGTGGCGCTCATGGCGCTGATCGCCACTGGTTCCAGTCCGGTACTTATCGTTCAAAGCTGGGGTGACGGTCTAGCAGGTCTGCTCAGCTTCATGACGCAAATGGCTTTGGTCCTGATGCTCGGCTTCATACTCGCCAATACCCGCCCAGTGCGCAAGCTCTTGCGCGCACTGAGCCGCATTCCGAATTCTGCACTCTCCAGCTACCTCTTTGTCTTCATGATTTCTGCGGTCGCGTCGTTGATCACGTGGGGGTTGGGCCTGGTCGTTGGCGGTCTGCTGGCGCGTGAAATCGCGGCCCAAGCTCGCGAGCGTGGATACCGCACGCATTTCCCGATGCTGGTCGCTTCAGGCTTCGCAGGCTTCGTCATCTGGCATATGGGCTATTCGGGTTCGGGTCCACTCACGGCAGCCACGCCGGATTCATTCATTGCCAAGCAATTGGGCGCCCCACTGCCGATTTCGGAAACCACGTTCTCTTCTTGGAACCTCATCGCGATCGTGGCGACTATCGTGGTGGTTGGCCTTGCGCTGTATCTCGTCGCTCCGCGCGGGGATGACAAGATCTTCGAACTGGCTACCGATGCCCGCGAGGAACTCGTAGACCTGGAGGATGAAGTTTCTACTCCAGCGGACAAGGTGGACGCAAGTCGCCTGCCGACCTTGCTGCTTGGCCTGATGCTCCTGGCTTATTTGGCAATCCACTTCGCCAAAGGCGGTTCGCTGACCTTGGACATCGTCAATTGGTCCTTCCTGTGCCTGATTCTGCTCTTGGTCCGCAACCCATTCGAGCTGATGGCATTGACGAAGCATGCGGCTTCAAACGTTGGCGAGATCTTGCTGCAGTTCCCGCTCTACGCGGGTATTTTAGGCATCATGACCGGAACTGGGCTCATCGAAGTCATTTCGGAGGTCATGATTTCCATTTCGACGCCGCAAACTTTCGGCCTATTGGCCTTCCTCTCTGCCGGTGTCGTGAACTTCTTCGTGCCCTCTGGCGGTGGACAGTTCGCGGTGCAGGCACCAATCCTGCTCACCGCCGCCTCGCAACTCGGCGTGGATCCGTCCATTCCAATCATGGCCGTCGCCTACGGTGACCAGTGGACCAACATGATCCAGCCGTTCTGGGCGTTGCCGCTCTTGGCAATCGCAGGACTCAAGATGCGCGATATCCTCGGCTACACCACCATCGTGTTAATCGCATCGGGGTTGGTGTTTGGCTCTACCCTGCTGATCATCTCGCTATAGCGAATACCGGCAATTACCCGAGAAGCAAATTCCCAGCAATTGACCGCCCGGCTGACAGTTCAGCTGGGCGGTTTATTGTTCCGCCACCGAGCGCGCCTGGTTTGCCAGATGATCTCTGAGCGCTGGATTCTGGACGTAAAATTCGAGTCGAGAATTTGTTATTCCTAGGCATTGGGACTTAGCCGAGCCGCATGGCAGGCGGTAGTTTGCCCCGCCGCAGAACGCGGATACGAGGAGGAACCACCGTTCGTTTGATGGCTTACGTGCGCCAGCCACTTCGTGGCATTAGGTTCTGCGCCACAGGGTTCACGAACACCGGCATCATGCTGGCCATGGCCGCCGTGCTGCTTGGCGTTCTAATCCAACATGGATGCTCCGGAACCCTGGGCAAGGACACTGTCGCGGCGTCCTCGCTGGCCACAATGGTCTCGGCTTACTCCCCTGACGCGAAAATCGGCACTCGCGATCCGGTCAGTTGCTGTTTGAGGACCGGATCTCGCAAAATGCCCTTTCGGCCTTTGCCGGAACCATCGCGTTCTCCAACGTGGGGATCTTGGATCTGCCGACAGAACCCCATTGCGATACTGGGCGAATGTTCTCGGTCCTGGGAACCATTCTGGTGGTCGCCATGGTTAGGGCGGCCCTACTGCCTTGGATATGTTGCCTGACGGTTTTGGTCGGAGGTCGGATATCATCGACCGCGTCGGCAGGTCCACTTCTCAGGCCACTCGGGATCATGCAGATCAGCCGCTGCTCGGTGGACAAGGGTGGGTTCAGCCTCCAGCCACGGCAATCGCTGTGGTAGACGAGGAATCAGGATGCAGTGCCAGCGTGCACGTGGATGCGGTAGCGCATCTCCGGCCTGGAAGTATTCCGGATCCGGGTCGAAGACCGCGCCGGTTCCAGAGGCTATGTCCAGCACCCTGTGGCCTATCTGGGCAGCCAGTGTGGCAGGAATGCCGCGATACGGTGCAGCGCGCGTTCTCGAGCGCCGCCCATCGGACCTTTGGGCAAGATCCACGGTTTGGGCTGAGCCCGCCATAAGAGACCTCCGGCAGGGCCCTGCCCCAGGCGTTAGCGCTCCAGGAATCGCTATCCGGGTGCTAGCCGCGGCCCGCAAGGTACTTGGATATCGAACTGGCAGCTAGAGCCTGCGAAACTCCCCTGCGCCCCACGCGTACATGTTCACCGGCTTAGGCAACTCGGCATGGTGGAGATGCCTTCAGCGCTATGTCTCCTGAAAGCGTAGAAGTTGTTGAAGCCATGGTGTCGATCCAAAGCGTGCTAGGGGCGTTAATCGGCACTGCCGATGCTTCTTGGATCGGAATTGAAAGCCGTCGCGAGAGGTTCCTCCTCCCCCGGGCTGCACGAACTATGGAACTAGAAGAGGATCTGCGAGAGTCCAGCTGGCATTATCATCAGGCCTTGCCTCCAGCCGGGATCGGCAAAGGCTCTGGCCGGAACCAGCTCCCTTGGCGAGAATAAGCAAAAACCCCGATTCGCCAAAGCGAATCGGGGTTTTCAGCAAGAATCTAAAGACTACTCAGCAGCAACTGCTTCTTCAGCTTCTTCCTCGACGACTGGAGCCAGCGACAGCTTGCCGCGGTCATCAATCTTGGTGATCTCCACCTGCAGCTTCTGGCCAACGCCGACGACGTCTTCGACGTCCTCGACACGCTTGCCATCGTTGATCTTGCGCAGCTCGGAGATGTGCAGCAGGCCGTCCTTGCCCGGGGTCAGCGAAACGAACGCACCGAAGGTGGTCAGCTTCACGACGGTACCCAGGTAACGCTCGCCGACCTCAGGAACCTGAGGGTTGGCAATAGCGTTGATGGCCGAACGGGCAGCTTCAGCGGACTCGCCGTTGGTTGCGCCGATCAGCACGGTGCCGTCATCTTCGATCGAGATGTCAGCGCCGGTGTCTTCCTGGATCTGGTTGATCATCTTGCCCTTAGGGCCGATGACCTCGCCGATCTTGTCCACTGGAATCTTCACGGAGATGATTCGTGGAGCATTGACGTTCAGTTCATCCGGAGCGTCGATAGCCTGGTTCAGGACGTTCAGGATGTGCAGACGTGCTTCGCGAGCCTGGGTCAGCGCGGCGGCCAGAACCGAAGCAGGAATACCATCCAGCTTGGTGTCCAGCTGGATCGCGGTAACGAACTCGGAGGTACCTGCAACCTTGAAGTCCATGTCGCCCATGGCATCTTCGGCGCCGAGGATATCGGTCAGGGCAGCGTAACGGGTTTCGCCGTCAACGGTGTCCGAAACCAGGCCCATGGCGATGCCTGCAACGGCAGCCTTCAGCGGCACGCCAGCGTTCAGCAGCGACAGGGTCGAAGCGCAAACCGAGCCCATGGAGGTCGAGCCGTTGGAGCCCAATGCCTCGGATACCTGGCGGATTGCGTATGGGAATTCCTCGCGGCTTGGCAGCACTGGAACCAGTGCGCGCTCAGCCAGTGCGCCGTGGCCGATTTCACGGCGCTTAGGCGAACCAACACGGCCGGTTTCACCGGTCGAGTATGGAGGGAAGTTGTAGTTGTGCATGTAGCGCTTGGTCTTCACTGGGGACAGCGAGTCGATCTGCTGTTCCATCTTCAGCATGTTCAAGGTGGTGACGCCCATGATCTGGGTTTCGCCACGCTCGAAGATTGCCGAACCGTGAACGCGAGGCAGAACCTCGACCTCGGCGGAGAGCTGACGGATGTCAGCCAGGCCGCGGCCGTCGATGCGGATCTGGTCGGTCAGGATGCGCTGGCGCACGATGTGCTTGGTAACAGCGCCGAATGCCTTGGAGATTTCACCCTCGCGGCCTTCGAAAGCGTTGCCTTCGCCAGCCAGCGATGCAACGATCTCTTCCTTGTATGCGCTGGCAGCGTTGTCGCGCTCCTGCTTGTCAGCGATGGTGTAGATCTCTGCCAAGCGGGTCGAAGCAGCAGCCTCGACAGCAGTGAAGGCATCTTCTTCGTAATCGCGGAAGACCGGGAATTCAACGGTTTCCTTGGCAGCGCGAGCAGCCAAGTCAGCCTGGGCCTCGCACAGGACCTTGATGAATGGCTTTGCAGCCTCAAGGCCTTCAGCGACAACCTCTTCGGTTGGAGCCTGGACGCCGCGTTCCTTGATCAGTTCCCAAGCGTTGTCGGTGGCTTCAGCTTCCACCATCATGATGGCAACGTCATCGCCAGCGATACGGCCGGCAACAACCATGTTGAAGACAGCGTTCTTCAGCTCGGAGTGGCGTGGGAATGCAACCCACTGGGCACCGTTTCCGTCATCAACCAGTGCAACGCGAACGCCGCCAATTGGGCCGGAGAATGGCAGACCCGAAAGCTGGGTGGACATCGACGAAGCGTTGATTGCTACGACGTCGTACAGTTCATCTGGATCGATGGACAGTACGGTGACAACAACCTGAACCTCGTTGCGCAGGCCCTTGACGAAGGCTGGGCGCAGCGGGCGGTCCATCAGGCGGCAAGCCAAGATGGCTTCGGTCGATGGGCGGCCTTCGCGGCGGAAGAAGCTGCCTGGGATGCGGCCGGCTGCGTACATGCGCTCTTCAACATCCACGGTCAGTGGGAAGAAGTCGAAGCCTTCGCGTGGGTGCTTGCCAGCGGTGGTTGCCGACAGCAGCGCGGTCTCTTCGTCGATGTAGACCATTGCAGCGCCAGCGGCCTGCTTGGCAATGCGGCCGGTTTCGAAGCGAATGGTGCGAGTGCCGTAGCGACCGTTGTCGATCTGCGCTTCGGCGAATTGGATTTCTGGACCCTCCATTAAGGGGGTGCTCCTTTCGATCGCTCCCACGTGGTGGATGAGCGAACCGTGTGGCCCTACCCAGATCTGGTCTTCGATCGAGACCCGCGCTTGGGCGCATATTTGCCCTAGCGAAAGTCACTACCGAGGACCGGGAAACTGGCGGTCGGGACCAACGGTCAGTCAGCCCTGGGAGTTATTTTCATTCGGGGCCTGCATAGAACATGCAGACCCATGTACTAGCCTACCGGGAATTGGCAAAAGACGCAGTTCTTGCTCCATTGGCGCGTGCCTGCCACTGGCAGCGCTGCCATTCATCGTTGAAGCGTGCTCTGCGTTGCCTGAGCAACCGGCGAAGATCACGCGGCACCGCTGCGCTTCTGATCCGCGGGCGCAGCCAGCACGGTGAGCGCTGATGCCCTGTACGCTCGGGAATCTGCGGCAGGATTTTTTCCTCCGACCGGGATTATTCCTGGCCTGCCGCTTGTTCTTCTCCAAGGGCGATGCCCTGAAGGGACCACTGCGATCGCCGTGGCCCGGAACATTTCCAGTCGCAAACAGCAAGACAAAGGAAAAACCTGATGGCAACTATGGTCAATGCATACGCAGCGCACTCTGCGACTGAAGGACTCATTCCGACGCAGATTGAACGTCGTGCAGTAGGTCCGCACGACGTCTTGATTGATATCAAGTTCTCCGGCATCTGCCACTCCGACATCCACACGGTGCGCGGAGAATGGGGAAACCAGCACTATCCGCTGGTCCCGGGCCACGAGATAGCTGGAATCATCACCGAAGTCGGTTCAGAAGTCACCAAGCACAAGGTGGGCGACCGCGTTGGCGTAGGCTGCCTGGTCAATTCCTGCATGGAATGCGAAAACTGCCTCGCTGGAGACCAGCAGTTCTGCGAGCAGAGCGTGGGAACCTATGGCGCTCATGACCGTGACGGCAGCATGACCCAAGGCGGCTACGCAACGCATGTCGTAGTTACCGAGAACTTCGCCTTGAACATTCCTGAGGGCATCGATCTGGATGTTGCCGCACCCCTGCTTTGCGCCGGCATCACCACCTTCTCCCCGCTGAAGCGCTGGGGTGCAGGGCCGGGCAAGAAGATTGCCGTCGTGGGACTCGGCGGCTTGGGCCACATGGCGGTCAAGATCGCCAGTGCCATGGGTGCTGAGGTCACCGTTTTGTCGCAATCGCTGAAGAAGAAGGATGATGGCCTGAAGCTGGGCGCAAGCGACTACCGGGCCACCAGCGATGAGAACACCTTCAAGGATCTGCAGAAAAACTTCGACCTGATCATCAACACGGTCAGTGCCTCCATCGATGTCAGCGCCTACCTCGGACTGCTGCGAGTGAACGGCACCATGGTCAACGTTGGTGCTCCAGCAGAACCGTTGCCGGTTAATGCCTTCGCGCTGATCGGGGGACGCCGTTCCTTCGCAGGTTCGCAGATCGGCGGCATCGAGGAAACCCAGGAGATGCTGGACTTCTGTGCCGAGCATGGCATTGGCGCAGAGATCGAGGTCATCGGTGCCACGAAGATCAATGAGGCTTACGAGCGCGTGCTGGCATCCGATGTCCGCTACCGCTTCGTGATCGATACCGCGACGTTGGCCTAGTTAACCCAGCGCACGCGGATGGCAGGGAACGGCGCCGGATTTGCCCAGCATTGCATGGCAGATCCGGCGCCGTTTCGCGTCTCGCTAATGAGCGTTCATTCGCCCCTGCGCGAACTGCGAGTGCGTGCCTTCTCCGGTTGGCTACCCTGTTCCGGAGCCACAACTAGAGTGGCCTGCTCGGGCAAGTTCCCCTTGATCGCGGCAAGCTCGGCTTGAAGCTGCGCCACAGCACCACTGAGGTTCAGCAACTCCTTCCGGCGGCGGCTGGCAGCCCTGAAGTTCCTGATCATAATGACGATAATCAGCGGAATGGCCGCGAGCAGGGCCCAGCCACTGCGCGCAAAGAAGTCGAGAGCCACCGGCAGGGCCTGATTGAATTCCCAGAAGGAATTCACTCCCCCAGCGATCGATTCCAATGCAGATTCCAAGGGAGCCAGTTGCCGGCCCACAATTGGTGTTCCGGAAAGCTCCGGGGCACTCACCGGGGGCTCGCCCATGGTCCACCGCGGATCACCTAGCCGCTTCAGGATATAGATCCCGGCACCGGCGTTGAAAGTAGCAAACAAGAGCACCGTGGCAAGCGCGACGACCACCAATTGGCGCCGACGCCATAGCCCCACGACCACGGCAAAAACCAACGCCAGAATCCAAATCCACATTCGAAGTTGTTCCAAGCCAATGCCGGTCAAAAAATCCATGAACCTTGCCTCAATGCTCTTGGCCGCCAAGGCCACAGTTGTGCGTAACTTTATCCCACTTAGGCACGCTATCGCGGGCAGCGGATTATTTACCGCCCAGCTGGGCAGTGCAATTGAGATAGATGCGTTCGAGTCGTTCTATTGCTCCCTTGCCACTATGTCCGTGGTCCAAGCGACGATGGCCTCCAGCAAGTCCCACGCAGGGACGAGCGTGTCCGAGGACCCCGGGCCAGCACGTCCACGTTCGGCACATGCTCGGCGCATGCGGTGAAAGGTGCAAGCCACCGGTCGGTGGCCTGGGTGGGACTTGTCCCTTACCCTCTTGCGATCGCGGATCTGGCATCGGACGAAGTGGCAACGCGAGGCAAGCCGAAGACCAGATGGCCACGTTCTACCCAGCTCCTGCAGCATTCCAGCTGCGGCTACCGGACTAGAGGGTGCCGGAACCGGACCTTATCTGCTGCATCGTTCTGGCACTCGGACTGCGGATGCGGGTTCCCGTTGTCGCCCCGGACCTAAATCTGAGTTAATGGGTCTGGGTTCGCTGCTCGGCGGATCACCTGAGATCGAGGAGGCCGGCATTGACGGAGCCTAATTTTGCTGAACATTATTGGGATTTCATTGAGCGCGGAAGCATCTTGGAGGTGACTCTCAGTGGTCCGGCTAATCTCCGATTGATGGATCCGGAGAATTTCGCGGCATTCCAAGACGGAGAAAAATTCGAATCCTACGGTGGACTGGCACGCCGTGCACCATACCGAATCAAGGTGCCCCAGTCCGGACCCTGGTTCCTAGCGATTGATTTGACTGGTCTCGGTGTGCGCGGAGTGCGCCACGAAGTCAGCGTGGTGCCTCCACAGAAGCTGGAACCGCGACGCCCAGCCCGGGACTAGCAGCAAGATCCTGTGTGAGTTTCTATCCCGCGAGATCAGTCGACGTATCGATTAGGTGCTCCATCCTCAATCCGGGCCATCCATGAACCATATCCACCCACTTCTCCGGAATACTCTTTAACCCGGAGGCTGCGCCAATGAGCGATCCGGCGATGGCTGCCACGGTGTCGGTATCCACCCCTCCGCGAACGGCCGCTTCCAGCACCGGAACCAGGCGAAGTTTCCCGTCTTCCGTTTCGGCAGTGGCGATGGCGCTCCATGCACCTTGGAATGCTTCAACAACCCAACCATTCTTGCTGAAGTCCCGAGGCAGATGGTTTTCGGCCTGGCGGATGCGTTGCTCCCATGATTGGGCGCGCCCTGGCTCGAGCAGGGCGAGTCCCCTGCGAACTTCCAGTTCACCGGTGAGCACAGCGTGCTGAATGGCTACTGTCCAGAGCCCGCAGGCTTCAGCGGCTTCATCATCGAAATGGGTCAGTCTGCTGATGGCTGCCGCTGCTTCGAATGCGGCAGCAGGCGGTTCAGACAGATATGCCAGGGCAACGGGAGCTGTGCGCATAAGACTGCCGTTCCCTCCGGAGCGACCAGTTCTCCGGTGAATCTGTTCCGAGCCGGCTAGCGCATCTTCGGTGCTCGGCTCCGCTCTTCCGTAAGCAGACGCGACCTGCTGGGCGTAGGCAAGGACAGCACGTGTCTGGTTACCGACATCCGGTGCGTTGGTAGCCCATTTGGCCCATTCCCGAACCATGTAATCGCTTGCGGCACCATCAAGCTTGCCGTTGGAACCCAGCAGGCCCTGGGCAATGACGATGGCCATCGAGGTATCGTCGGTCCACTCCCCGGGCGCAAAGTCGCCCAATCCACCACCGATCATGGAGATCTTCGCGGATTCGGGCATCGGAGCATTGAATTCGTAGCCCGCGCCTAGGGCATCACCGGCAGACATCCCGGTCAGGACCCCGCAGATCCGATCTTGCACCTGTACTGAATGTGCCAATTGCGCCTTTCGAAGGGTGTCTCCAATGCAGAGAAAACTTCCTGGTTTCACTGTACCGATGCGCACCGACACTATGGCTACCTGAGTGCGCCAGGGAACGATCTTCGTGGCTGCTGCTTGCTGGCTTCGTCGCCCTTCAGGCTTGCTGCAGTGGCGCGCTGTTCGGCATAGCCAGGCGAAAAGGGAGTGCTCCTTGAACTAGGCTGGCGTTTGGCCTATACCGTCAGGCAAGGCGGTGTGCGCGGCGCAACCAGGTGCCGATTCCTGAAATTTGAACATCATTTGGTCCTGGACCGCACCAGCTGGGCTGGAGCGCGATTGATCAGGCATGCAGCTAAAGGCGACCGTTTCTTCACCCACTCCATCCAAAGCTACGTTCAGGTGGCTGGCGACGGGCGTGCCGGGCTGCTCGACGGCACCGCCAACTTCTTGCTGTTTTGACCTATGCCCTGCAGGAACCAAGCACCTGCAGGGCATTGGAGACCTTCGGCCCAGATCATCGCGTCTAAGCGAATGCAGGCGGCGGCGGAGTCGTGGGGTCTGTTGGATACCCCGGTGCCGGTTTCGTGGGATCCAACGGACCCGGAGGCGGCATCGGCCCATCCGGATGCGAAGGGCTCGGTGGCCCATCCGGTCGTGCCGGGCTTGGCGGAGCATCGGGCGTCGGGGGTTGCGCAGGCGGCTCAGGCTCGTCGGGAATACTCGGATCGCCCTGCACCGGAGCACCTGATTCGTGTATGTGATTCATTGGAACCTGCTTTCCATCGTATTGATCCGACCATTCAACGATGGATCGCCTCCGTGATGCAACGGCATTCAGGCTTCGCAAAGCTACAACAGCAATGGCAACGAAGCGAAACGTGGCCTCTTCGAAGCGGAAAACGGCGCGCGGATCATCGACTTCCATCGATAACCGGACGCCGTTTTCATTTCGGATACTGCCGCCCGACAGCGCAGCCAGGCTATAGGAGCATGCGCACGATTGGTGTCGCGATGAGGATGGTCAGGGCAACGCGCACAAACCAGATAACTACCATTTGCGGGATGTTCAGCGGAATCTGCGTCGCCAGGACGCATGGCACCAACGCTGAGAAGAAGATGATTGCGGAGACGCAAACGATGGCGATCACCATGCGCAGCTCGATGGATTCGTGTCCCGCAGCCAGAGTCGCTGGAAGGAACATTTCAGCAATGCCGGTAGCCGAAGCCTTGCCGGCCAGCAGCGGATCGTCCAACCCGACGATCCACGCGAATGGGGCAAACAGGTAGCCCAGCCAGTCGAAAATCGGAGTGAAGCGGGCAATCACCAGTCCAAGCAGGCCGACGGAAAGGATGGATGGCAAAATTGCCATGGCCATTTTCAGTCCGTCCCATACGTTGGTCCCCACGTTCTTGGCCAGCGACGGCGCCCGTCGCGAGGCTCCCATGGCTTCGTCCCAGGCAACGCGTGCACGGTTACCGGTGACCAGTTTTTCCTTATCGTGTTCCATGCCCAAGTAGGTGGTGTCTGGAATCTTGCTCAGTGGAGGAATGCGCACCGAAATGGCAGTCACTGCGAAGGTGACAGCCAGCGACAGCCAGAAGTACAGGCTCCAGTGGTCCATCAGGTCCAGTGCCTTGGCGACAATGACCATGAAGCTAGCTGAGACGGTGGAAAAACCGGTAGCGATGATGGCAGCTTCGCGACCGGTATAGCGGCCGCCACGGTACATGCGGTCAGTGATCAGCAGACCCAGCGAGTAGCTTCCCACGAAGGAAGCCACGGCATCCACGGCCGAACGTCCTGGGGTACGCCAAATTGGACGCATGATCGGCTGGCAGAAGACACCAAGGAATTCCATCAGCCCGTAGCCAACTAGCAAGGCCAAGAAGATGGCACCTACAGGAACGATCAAACCAACCGGAATGACAAGTTTGTTCAGCAGGAACGGCCCCATGTCCGGATCATTGAGCCATGCTGGGGCAAAGTTGAAGAGCAGGGAACAGCCGACAACCAGTCCGAGGATATTCAGGAACGCGAATACGCCACGTACCTTGGAGGCCTTCCAGCCTCCGGTAGCGAAGGGAATAGCTGTTCCGCAGATGAGCATCAGCAAAATGATGTACGGAACGACCGGTGCCGCGGCAGTTTGAATCCACGTAACCAGGTGATCCAACGGGATGGTGCTCTTGCCGTTGATGGTGATGGGGAGGAAGAAGAACAAAATGCCGATGAGGCTATAGATCACAAATCGCAGTACGACTGGAAACGTGCCTTTTGTTTCAACGCTTGGTGTTGTCATTGGATACCGCTTTGTCGATGAGGGCTAGGGCATCAGAATGAATCGATGCGATATCCATATAACGCGACTCTTAGCCAACGGTGTGACGGGGATCGCTTTTCTTGTCCGGAGTTTCAGACTTGTCACTGATCAACACGGCGGCCTGCACCCATCGCCAGTGCGGATGGAAGAAAGCCCACAGAATGAACGACCCACTTTCCATGATTCTCATAGGACTAGTCTGTAGGATCGATATAGTCTGCATAGATCCTGCATCTAGCTTTCGGCTGAAAATACGCGCTCAAGTACGTCTTGGCGCTGTACAGGGAATAACCTAGGGAGTATACATACGCAGCCCATGGCGCATTCCCATCGGCACAGACGTTTCAACGCAGTACGCAGCACATAGATAGTCCAGCAGAAACGAAGGCACCATTTTGAACGGCAATGCCACCTTTAAGCACCACAACGTTGCGCTTTTATCAGTGAACAGCGTCCTCGCACCCGAGGTGGTGAGCTCAGCAGAATTTGATGAGCGGCTGGCTCCTAGCCTGAAACGTCTTCGGCTGTCCAAGAAGCTTCTGGAACGAGTTTCCGGTGTCAAGGAACGCCGCTGGTGGGCCGATGGCGTCGGATTTGACGATGCCGCCATCATGGCTGGAAAAAAGGCGCTGGATGCTGCTGGCGTCGATGCCAGCGAAATCGGCCTGCTAATTAACACTTCGGTGACCCGCCGCAATTTAGAGCCATCGGTGGCTTCCAAGGTGCACAACGGCTTGGGCCTGCCCTCCTCGGCAATGAACTTTGACGTGGCCAACGCCTGCCTCGGTTTCGTGAACGGCATGAGCCTGGCAGCGAACATGATCGACTCGGGCCAGATCAAGTACGCCCTGATCGTTGCCGGCGAAGACGCCAAGCCAACCCAGGAGACCACTTTCCAGCGGCTGAACGCAGAGACTTCCACGCGCGATGACTACATGCGTGAATTCGCCACCCTGACTTTGGGTTCCGGCGCCGCTGCTGCGGTCATCGGCCCTGCTGATGCGCATCCAGAAGCGCACCGCATCCTCGGCGGCGTATCGCGTGCCGGCACCGAGCACCACGAACTGTGTGTCGGCGGCCCGTCGGGCATGTACACGGACACCAAGGGCCTGCTCGATAACGGCCTCGAACTGGTCGTGAATGCATGGGATGAAGCCCATCAATCCGGTTGGAATTGGAAGTCCATGGACCGCTACGTGACCCATCAGGTTTCCAAGTCCTACACCAACGCCATTATCAAGGCCGTCGGACTGGTCAAGGACCGCGTGCCAATCACTTTCTCCAAGTGGGGCAACGTCGGACCGGCTTCGCTGCCAATGACCCTGTCCCAAGAAGCTGATTCGCTGAAGAAGGGCGACCGGGTGCTGTGCATGGGCGTCGGTTCCGGCCTGAACACAGCGATGATGGAGATTGCCTGGTGACCGAGCTTTTCCCCGGTGTCAATGCCATTTATTCGAAGTATCTGGAAGTACCGTCCACTTCGCAGGTGGACGCCCCGGGCACCAGGCACCGGTGGCACATTCTGGATAACAACGAAGAACTTCAGCAACGTGGAATTGAGCCGGTCGGCACCTTGGTGTGCGTGCACGGCAACCCCACCTGGTCTTACCTATGGCGAAGCCTGCTGAACCACGTCTGCGCACAGTCCATGCCGTGGCGCGTGGTGGCCGTAGACCAGCTGGACATGGGCTTCTCCGCCCGTACCGGCAAGTTCCGCCGCCTGGCTGACCGCGTCAATGATCTCAGCGATCTGACTAATGCACTTGGGCTGACCGGCAAGATCACCACCGTGGGCCATGACTGGGGCGGCGTCATCTCCCTGGGCTGGGCAGTTTCCCACCCGGACCAGCTGGACAACGTCGTGTTGACCAACACCGCGATTCACCCTGCAGGCTTCGAGCTTCCCGCCGCGCTGAAACTCGCGTCCCACCCTGCGGTGCACGCTTGGGGAACCAGGACTTCCCCTGCCTTCTTGCAGGTAACCCACTCGTTGGCGCAGCCGGCCCTGGCCCCGGATGTCCGCAAGGCCTTCATGGCCCCGTACACCAGCGCTGAGAAGCGTGGCGGCGTGGCCAATTTTGTCGCCGATATCCCGTTCTCCCAAGAGCACCCGAGCCGTCCGGCCTTGGACGAAATCTCGGAGGCAGTTCGGTCGCTGAAGGTTCCTGCCCTGATGCTCTGGGGCCCCAAGGATCCGGTCTTCTCCGACCGCTACCTGCGTGATTTGATGTCGCGCCTGCCCCACGCCCAGGTACACCGCTTCGAAGGTTCAAGCCACTTGGTGGGCGAAGACAACGACATTGCCACTCCGATCTTCCAGTGGCTTGCCGGCGAGAAGAAATCCAAGAGCACCTCGCGTGCCCAATCCCTGGGCGGCTACCGTCCGATGCTTGCCGAACTCGATTCGCGCACCGAGGATCATTCGACCGCGGTAGTGGACATCAACCCTGCGCGATCGCTGTCATGGGCCGAACTGGGCCAGCGCGTGAACGCCCTGGCCGCGGGTTTGCGGCAGATCGGGGTGAAGGCCGGAGACCGGGTGAACCTGCTGGTTCCACCGGGAATCGAGCTGACCTCGCTGATCTACGCCTGCCTGCGCCTGGGCGCGGTCATCGTGGTCGCCGATGCCGGACTCGGCACCAAGGGCATGGGGCGCGCCATCAAGGGAGCCGGCCCGAGCTTCCTGATCGGCATCGACCGTGCGCTCACCGGCGCACGGCTCTTCGGCTGGCCGGGAATCAGGATTGCCGCAGAAAATCTGCCCAATGCCAAGCGCAAGCTCCTGGGTGTCGCCCATACCCTGCCCGAGCTCTATGAAGCTGGCAGCAAGGCCGCATCCGAGTCCCTGGCTTTTGAACCGGCCGACCCGGATGCTGATGCGGCGGTCCTGTTCACCTCCGGCTCGACCGGTCCAGCCAAGGGAGTGGTGTACACGCATCGCGAACTGGCTGCCATGCGCGATACCCTGCGTGAAACCTACAACCTCAAGGCCGGTTCCGCGCTGGTGGCAGGCTTTGCGCCGTTCGCGCTGTTGGGACCAGCGTTGGGTGCCACCTCGGTCACCCCTGACATGGACGTGACCGCGCCGCGGACCTTGACCGCCGCCGCCCTGGCAGATGCCGCGGTCGCGGTGGACGCTACCACGGTCTTCGCCTCCCCTGCCGCGCTGGCTAATGTCCTGGAAACCCAGGATGCGCTTGACCAGACTCAGCGCGAAACCTTGGAAGGTGTCTCGCTGATGCTTTCGGCCGGTGCGCCGATTCCTGAACCATTGCTGGCCAAGGTGCAGGATCTGGTTCCCAATGCCCAAGTCCACACCCCCTACGGCATGACCGAGGCCTTGCCGGTCACCGATATTGATCTGGCCGGCATCCGTGCCGCCGGCCGGGGCAATGGCGTGTGCGTTGGCACCGCCGTAGCCGGGGCCACTGTGGCCATCGCTCCGATTGATGCCTTGGGCGTGCCCGGCGACAAGCCGGAATACACCCCGAACACCACCGGTGAAATACTGGTTCGCGCCCCGCACGTCAAGGATCGCTACGACCGCCTGTGGATCACCGAACAGGTCAGCGTCTCCATCCCCGGCTGGCATCGCACCGGCGATGTCGGGCATCTGGATGAGGAAGGACGCCTGTGGGTTGAGGGCCGCCTTGGCCATGTGCTGCGCACCGCCAGGGGCGCAATTACCCCGGTGGCAGCCGAGCACGCTGTCGAGTCGGTTGCTGGCGCTGGTCGTGCCGCGCTGGTTGGCGTGGGACCCGACGGAACCCAGGCAGCGGTAGTCGTCATGGAAACCGTGCCCCCGGCCCGCAAGCCGGGCCCGGCCGCCAGCGAGTTGACACACCAGGTACGCACCGCGGTCGCGGCCACCGGCACCGACGTGGCTGCTGTACTGCTCGTCCCCAACCTGCCAACAGACATTCGCCATAATTCAAAGATCGACCGTGCTGCGTTGGCCGCCTGGGCGACCGCCACGCTCGCCGGTGGAAGGATCCGCAATCCGTGAGTGCTTCTGAAACTGCTTTGACCCCTCGCCGCGTGCTGGTCACCGGTGCCAGCGGCATGCTCGGCGGTGCCGTGGCTCAGCGGCTGCGCGATCAGGGCCACCACGTTCGCACCTTCCAGCGCGGAGCTTCGAAGGGCGCCACCGATGAGGTACGAGGTTCGCTCACGGACCTGGAAGCTGTAGCCGCTGCCGTGGAGTCCATGGATGCGGTCATCCATCTGGCGGCAAAAGTCTCTTTTACCGGCCAGTGGGAAGACTTCGTCGCCACCAATATCGTAGGGACCAGCAATCTGCTGGAAGCGTCCAGGGAATCAGGCGTCAAGGATTTCGTTTTCGTTTCCTCGCCGTCCGTAGCCCACTTTGGCGATTCGCTAGCTGGCGCCGGTGCCGGCGAAGCCGATCCGCTGCAAGCTCGTGGATTCTATGCGCGTTCCAAGGCGGCTGCCGAGCTGGATGCCTTGGGCAATGACTCGCCCGAGCTTCGAGTGACCGCCATTCGCCCGCATGTGGTGTGGGGACCTGGCGATACCCAGCTGGTTGAACGTGTCATCCAGCGGGCCAAGGCCGGACGGCTCCCCCTGCTGGACAATGGTGCAGCATTGATCGACACCACCTATATCGACAATGCGGCTGCGGCGATTGTTCGCTCTCTGGAACGCATGGACCACGCTCATGGACGTGCCCTGGTTGTCACCAACGGCGAACCACGTCCAGTTGGCGAACTGATCGCCGGAATCTGCAAGGCGGGCGGCGCCCCGGCTCCGAAGCTCAACGTTCCCGGCTGGTTGGCCCGTACGGCCGGTTCGGTGATCGAGAAGTTGTGGTTGGCAGCTGGATCGCGCAACTTGGTACACGATGAACCACCAATGACCCGTTTCCTGGCCGAGCAGCTGTCTACCGCGCATTGGTTTGACCAGCGCGAAACCCATGAAGTTCTGGACTGGAAACCCGAAGTCACCATTGACGAGGGTCTCGAAAAGCTCTCTGCCCACTACCAGAATTAGTTGGTCAGGAAGGCAGCTGCTGCCTCGGGAGCGTCGCGCGCGATTCGCCTGATCCCGGCACTGCAGTTGCCTTGGCAGCAGTTCGTGCTTCTTGGCGTCATGTGCTTTCGTGGATTCCCGCCCTGCCATTCCGCTGGGATATGTTGATTCAATGAGCAACAAGATTTCCTATCAGGGCGAAGCCGGATCCAATTCGAATATGGCTTGCACGCAACGCTTCCCCGATATGGAAGCTGTACCGTGCGCCAGTTTCGAGGATGCGTTCGCCATGGTGGTAAACGGCGAAGCCGAGCTGGCCATGATTCCCATCGAGAATTCATTGGCCGGCCGCGTTGCCGATATCCACGTCCTGCTGCCCGAATCGCAGCTGCAGATCGTTGGCGAGCACTACCTGCGAATCCAATTCGATCTGCTGGGGCTGCCAGGAAGCACCATTGCGGGCGCCACCGAGGTGCACAGCCACATCCATGCGCTGGGCCAGTGCCGCAAGATCATTCGCGAGCACGGGCTGACCCCGGTGATCGCCGGGGATACCGCAGGTTCCGCGCGCGAGGTGCGCGATTGGAATGATCCCACCAAGCTGTCCTTGGCTCCACCCCTGGCAGCAGAACTCTATGGCCTGGAAGCGCTGGCTACCGGAGTGGAGGATGACCAGACCAATACAACTCGTTTCGTTGTACTTGCACGCCAGCAGGATCTCCCGAGACGCTCCGCCATGCCAGAATCCGTGATCACCACATTGGTCTTCCAGGCTCGCAACGTTCCTAGTGCGCTCTACAAGGCCCTGGGCGGTTTCGCTACCAACGGCGTGAACCTCACCCGCTTGGAAAGCTACATGGTGGGTTCCGGCTTCGCGGCCACAACTTTCATGGTTGATATCGAAGGCCACCCCGACGATCTTCCGGTACGCCGAGCTCTAGAGGAGCTGGACTTCTTCACCTGGGAAATCAAGATCCTCGGCTCCTACCCTGCCAGCGAGCACCGGCAGAATACTGTAGCGTCGTTCGTTTAATCCCTGGAGCTAAATTCCCTCCGGACGGTCCCCTGCATCGCGCGAAGCTACTGGACTCTTCATGCCTGCCACTACTCCCCCTTCAACGACACGATTCCTCGCGGCTTTCAGCGTTGCGTCCCTGTAATTTTCAGGCTCTCGCAAAGTTCCAGCACCCGCATCCCGCTAGGCCGCTGACCCGGCTTCAAGCCGGGCTGCACCACAGCGTTCCCTTCTGCACTGATCCAACTCCTGACCACCCCGTTTAGCATTCGATGGCAAGTTATTCTTCCGGCTGACTCATCACGAAAATACCCGCTGACCTCAGCATTCAAGATCTATATAATTGATAGCTGGTAGAATGGGGATTTATAGCCTGTGCCTATGGAAGGTTTTCATATAGAAATCTGCACCTCCCGTCCGCACGGCTAGAGAACTGGTTTAGAGCACATTTGTTGAAACGCGCGGCCAAATATCCCGGATTCCGGTACTGCGGCCGGCGCGAAATTTTCAAGGCTTACAGGCCGGAGAGGAACGCTTGACTCAACGCGTCGCAATCATTGGAGCAGGACCCAGCGGCATCGCCCAGCTGCGGGCTTTCGATTCTGCCAAGAAAACAGGGCAAGATATCCCAGAAATCGTCTGCTTCGAAAAGCAAGATGACTGGGGAGGCCAGTGGAACTACAACTGGCGCTCCGGGATCGACAAATACGGCGAACCAGTGCACTCGAGCATGTACCGCAATCTTTGGTCCAATGGCCCGAAGGAAGCCCTGGAATTCGCCGAGTACACCTTCGATGAGCATTTCGGCCGGCCCATTTCGTCTTATCCGCCACGAGCAGTGCTCTGGGATTACATCAATGGCCGTGCAGAGAAATCCGATATAAAGAAGTACGTGCGCTTCGCCACCGTGGTCCGCTGGGTGGATTACAACGAAAGCACCGAGCTCTTCACCGTCACCACCGAGGATCTAAAAACCGGCAAGACTGCGTCCAGCGACTTCACCCATGTCGTCGTCGGAACCGGCCACTTCAGTTTCCCGAATGTTCCTGAATTTGCAGGAATCGGCACTTTTCCCGGCGAGCTCATGCATGCCCACGATTTCCGTGGAGCCGAGCGCTTCGCCGGCAAGGACATCCTACTCATCGGCGCCAGCTACTCTGCCGAGGACATCGGCGTTCAGTCTTTCAAGATGGGTGCACGCTCGGTCACCTACAGCTACCGTACCGCGCCGATGGGCTTCGACTGGCCCGAGGGCATTGAAGAGCTTCCGCTCATCGATCGCTTCGAAGGTTCCACGGCCCATTTCAGCAATGGTGTGTCGCGCAAGTTCGATGCGGTAATCCTCTGCACCGGCTACCTCCACCATTACCCATTCCTGCCCTCCGGGTTGGCTCTGGACTCGCCGAACAATGTTTATCCGGATACCTTGTACCGCGGTGTCGTATCCGAGAACAACAGCAAGCTGTATTACCTGGGTGCCCAGGACCAGTGGTTTACCTTCAACATGTTCGATGCCCAAGCCTGGTATGTCCGTGATCTGATTACCGGGAAGGCTTCGATCCCCACGGCGGGCGAACAACGGATCAGTATCGATTCGTGGTTGGAGCGTTTCAATGCCATTGAAACCGCTGAAGACGAAGTGAAGTTCCAGGCCGACTACATTCGCGATCTCATCGAGCAGACCGATTACCCCATGTTCGATCTGGCTGAAGTCACCCGAACTTTCATGGCGTGGAAGATCGACAAGAAGAAAAACATCATGACCTACCGGGATAAGGTTTACCCTTCGGTCATGACCGGTACCATGGCAGCAACGCACCATACGCCGTGGCTCAGCGAATTGGACGACAGCTTGGAACGCTACATGGCTCCCGTTCCATCTGAAAGCGTAGAAGACTTGGCCGCTACTGAAAGGGCCATTTCAAAGCAGCGCTAAGCAGAGCCATGCGCTGTGGCTGCGTGCTTTAGGATGCAGCCACAGCGCTTCCCGATCTCCAACACCCCAAGTTCCCGGTCTAGCCCCTCCATGAGTAGCGGCGTTCGGGCCGGCCGACTCCCCCGTAGCGCAGGTTCACCTGCGCCAAGTTCTCTTCGGCAAGATATTCCAGATACCGGCGAGCGCTCACCCGGGAAGTGCCGAGCTTCTCAGCGGTTTCGGTGGCCGATATGGGCTCGGCAGCTTCCTTGACAATGCTCTCAACCAGCTCCATGGTTTCGGCGCTGCAGCCCTTGGGAAGCGGCCGGCGCTTCTGGCTCCCGAGCCCGAATAACCTGTTCACATCGGCTTGCTGCATTTCCTGGTCGGCTGCTTCACCCAACGGCTGGTAGGCCTTGGCGTAGTGCTCCAGCCGTTCGCGCAGGTCCTCGCGCGAGAAGGGCTTCATCAGGTAGTGGACGATGCCGCCACGAAGCGCGCGCCGCACGGTATCCATTTCCCGCGCCGCGCTGATCACCATGACATCAAGCTCCGGCTGGACTTCGCGCAGCCGCTGCAAGAGTTCCAAGCCGTTCATGTCCGGCAAATGGATGTCGAGCAAGATGAGATCCGGCGACAGCGCGGCGGCGGCCTTGATCGCGTCACCGGCTAAGTGGGCCACGCCTACCACGGTGAACCCCGGTTCACTGTTGACGAAACCTGCGTGCACCTTGGCGACCATGAAGTCATCGTCGATCACCAGTACTTTGATCACTTCTTGCTTCCTACTTCCTGAGCGTGGCGGTAAACCGGGCACCGTTGGCATTGGCGGCGGACAGCTCTCCACCGCGGCGCCGGCAAACGAGGCGGCTGATGGCAAGGCCGAAGCCCCTGCCTCCGGAGACCGCACTGTCCTTGGTGGAGAAACCTTGGGTGAAGATCTCGTCGATGGCAACTTCGGCGATCCCCTCTCCATTGTCGCTCACGATGATCCGCACCAGCTCGTTGGTTTCCTCGATCCCGACCTGGATTTCCGGATTGGAAGCCGAAGCGGCCGCGTCCATCGCGTTGTCCACGAGATTGCCGATCACGGTGGTCAAATCCCGCGCCAGCTGGTCTTCGCACCTGCCCAAAGTTGAGTTTGGCGCCATTTGCAGGTGCACCCCGCGCTCGGCGGCCACGCTGGACTTGGCAATCAGCAGCGCGGCAATCGTGGGTTCGGCGATGTGCGCGGAAACGTCCTCGAATATCTTGCTCCGGCTGAAACTCACGCCATCGATGAAGCCCACGACCTCGTCATATTCCTCGAGCTGGATCAACCCGGAGATCGCGTGCAACTGGTTGGCGAATTCATGGGTCTGCGCCCTGAGCATGTCAGCGGTGGCTTTGCTGTCTCCAAGTTCTTGTTCCAGCAGGGTCAGTTCGGTCTTGTCGCGGAAGGTGGTGACCGATCCCAGGTCTCGCCTAGCTGTCTTGACCGGCATACGGTTGAAGACCAATACCCGCTCGCCGACAAGGAATTGCCGGTCGGGCTGCTCTTGGCTGGTGGTCAGCGCATGCCGTACCTGCGGAACGACATCCAATTCGTCCAGGGTCTTGCCCACGCAGTGGCTCGGCAATTGCAGCAGCTCGATGGCGACGTCATTGGCCAGCATCACCCGGCCGTCCGGCGACACCGAGATAATTCCCTCTTTGACTCCGTGCAGCAGGGCTTCGCGATGCTCGAATAGCTCCGCGATTTCCCGCGGTTCCAGCCCACGGGTCTGGTGCTTGACCCGGCGGGCCAGCAGAACGGAGCCGGTGGCACCCAGCAGCAGGGAAATGACCAGGGTGAACAAGGCGCTGGGAGCGATCTCCTGGATCATCTCCCCGGTGCTGGGGTAGCTTTGGCCGGCACTGACGATGCCGACCATCTTCCCCTCGTCGTCCAGCACCGGAACCTGCGCGATCAGTACATGGTTGCCATTACGCCAGATTTCCCCGGTCCATCCACGGCCTGCGGTGACGACGGATTCGGGGTGCAGTATCGAGGTTCCAACTTCATCCGGGTAGCTGGAGGTGATGACCTCCCCTTGGGGATCGGCAATGATCACGAATTGGAGACCCGAGGTGCTGCGCACCGATTCGCCCATGGCAGGCAACGCCGAGCCCATTTCCGGCTCCGCCTCGGGAAGGAGAACGCGCAGCAGGGGGTTGGCAGCCAGTGATTCGGCGGCCGAGAGGCTGCGGCGCCCCTCGATTTTTTCGAAGTTATTGGTGGCCTGGGTCAGCGATACCGTGATGACCCCGGCCAGCACCACCGCGATAATCAGCAATTGCAGGATCAGGTACTGTCCGGCAAGGGTCATCTTGCGGCGCGCGCACAGATTAGCGAGCCAGAAACGCACGGCACCCATTGCCTCGCCCCCAATATTCCAGATTTCCACTTTGCACGCGGCAGGCCCATGCGAACCGCGCCTTCCGGGCACTGTGCTACTTTACCGAAGATTCGAATGGTTCAGATCACAATTTCCGGTTACACAATGAACAGTATTTTCTTTGAGTACGCAAGAGTGACCTGGTTCACCATCGCGCATAAGTTGGTATCACTCGCAACCCCGATGAAAGCTAAGAGGCTGAATCCCCATGAAACCCTTCAAGTCGTTCCGTGCGCTGACTGCGCTGGCAGCTGCTGCTGCCCTGACCCTGACCGCCACTGGCTGCGGAGTGACGTCAGAGACCTCCAGCAATGATGCTGCAGAGTCCAAGGGCCCCATCGCGAACCTGCGCATCATGGTGCCAAACACACCTGGCGGCGGCTACGACACCACCGCCCGTGTTGCCGCAAAGGTGATGGATGATGCTTCGCTGGCAAGCAATCCAGAAGTCTTCAACCTTGCAGGTGCTGGCGGCACCGTCGGCTTGGCCCGCATTGTCAATGAGAAGGGCAATGGCGACCTGGCCATGCTCATGGGCCTGGGCGTGGTGGGTGCAAGCTACACCAACGATACCGACGCCAAGCTGACCGAAACCACGCCGATTGCCAAGCTCATCGAAGAGCCGGGAGCGATCATGGTTTCCAAGGATTCGCCATACAAGAGCATTGACGACTTGGTGAAGGCCTGGAAGGAAGACCCCAGCAAGCTCTCGGTCGGCGGCGGCTCCTCCCCTGGCGGACCGGACCACCTGCTGCCAATGCAGCTGGCCGAAGCCGTGGGCATTGATCCCAAGGACGTGAACTTCGTATCGTACGACGGCGGTGGCGACTTGCTGCCGGCCATCCTGGGCAACAAGCTGGCCTTCGCGGCATCCGGTGCCGGCGAGTACATGCAGCAGATCGAAAAGGGTTCTGTTCGCGTACTGGCCACCAGTGGCGAAGAGCGCTTGGAAGGCGTAGACGCGCCAACCCTGAAGGAATCGGGCATCGATCTGGTGTTCTCCAACTGGCGCGGCCTGGTGGCTCCGCCTGAGATTTCCGAAGAGGACAAGGCAAAGTGGGTCAACTTGGTCACCGAAATGCATGATTCGCCCGAGTGGAAGGAAGCCCTGGCGACCAACGGCTGGAGCGACGCCTTCATGACCGGTGACGAGTTCTCCGCCTTCCTCACCGACCAGGACGAACGCGTTGCCAGTGTCCTGGAGACCCTGGGCCTGGCGTGAGCGAAGTAAGCACCGCAAAGAAAAAACGCGTCGAACTCCTGTTCGCCGCGTTTCTTCTTATCGTCGGGATCATCGTGTTTGTTGATGCGTCGCAGCTTCATGTGACGTACTCCCAGGCAGACGTTGTGGGCCCCAAGGCCCTGCCCTACGTCGTCTCGGGCATTCTCATTCTTTCGGCCATCGCCTTGGCCATCACCGTCATGCGTGGCAACCTCGCTGAGGGTGAAGAAGGCGAAGACGTGGACCTGAGCCAGCCATCGGATTGGAAGGTCCTCCTCCCGCTGATCGGCATCTTCGTGCTGAACCTGCTGATCGTGAACTGGGCTGGTTGGGTCATCTCGGGAACGATCATGTTCTTCGGCGCGGCAACGTGCCTGGGGGCACGGCGCTGGGTATTGACCCTGGTTATTTCCCTCGCCTTGGCGTTCGGCTCTTTCTACGGCTTCTATCTGGGTCTGGGCATCAAGCTTCCAGCCGGAATCCTCTCGGGGGTGCTCTAAGTGGAAACTCTGGACTTATTGATGGGCGGCTTCGCCTCGGCGCTGACCCCGATCAACCTGCTCTTCGCTTTCGCCGGAGTCATCCTGGGAACCGCTGTAGGCGTGCTCCCGGGCATCGGCCCGGCCATGGCTGTGGCACTGCTGCTGCCATTGACCTTCGGCATGGAAACCTCCAGCGCACTGATCATGTTCGCCGGCATCTACTACGGCGGGATGTATGGCGGGTCAACCACCTCGATCCTGCTCAATACCCCTGGCGAATCGGCAACAGTCATCACTGCCATCGAGGGCCACAAGATGGCCAAGGCCGGCCGTGCGGCGCAGGCCCTGGCCACCGCGGCCATTGGCTCCTTCGTTGCAGGAACCATCGGTACCGCACTGCTGGTGACCGTTGCCCCGATCGTCGTGAAGTTCGCGGTGAGCCTTGGCGCACCGAGCTACTTCGCCATCATGGTTCTCGCCTTGGTAACCGTCACTGCCGTTTTGGGTTCTTCCAAGATCCGCGGTTTCGCTGCCTTGGGCTTGGGCTTGGCCATCGGCCTGGTCGGCATGGACCCGGTCTCCGGGCAGCAGCGCCTGACCTTCGGCTTCGCACCGCTGGTAGACGGCATGGACATCGTGGTGGTCGCCGTGGCGATCTTCGCCATTGGCGAGGCGTTGTGGATTGCCGCGCATTTGCGCACCAGCCCGGCCCGCACCATTCCGGTGGGCGCCCCGTGGATGGGCAAGGAAGACTGGAAGCGTTCGTGGAAGCCCTGGCTTCGCGGTACCGCCTATGGTTTCCCCTTCGGCGCGCTGCCTGCCGGCGGTGCCGAAGTTCCGACCTTCCTTTCCTATGTCACCGAGAAGAAGCTGTCCAAGCATCCCGAGGAGTTCGGCCACGGTGCCATTGAGGGCGTTGCCGGCCCGGAGGCAGCCAACAATGCCTCGGCTGCTGGCACATTGACTCCAATGCTTGCCTTGGGCCTGCCCACCAATGCCACTGCTGCGGTGATGCTGGCGTTCTTGACCATGAAGGGCATCCAGCCCGGTCCGCTGCTCTTCGAGAATGAACCAGACCTGGTGTGGGCTCTGATTGCCAGCTTGTTCATTGGCAACACGTTGCTGCTGCTGATCAACCTGCCATTAGCGCCGTTGTGGGCAAAGCTGCTGAAGATCCCGCGTCCCTATCTGTATGCAGGCATCTTGTTCTTCGCAACGCTGGGCGCCTTCTCGGTGAACATGCAGGTAGCTGATCTCTGGTTGCTGCTGTTGATCGGCTTGCTGGGCTTTGCCTTGCGCCGATTCGGCCTGCCGGTGCTTCCGCTCATCCTTGGTGTCATCATTGGCCCCATGGCCGAGGAACAGCTGCGCAAGTCCTTCCAGCTTTCAGCCGGTGAGATTTCAGGTCTCTGGAGCGAGCCGCTGGCCGTGGGCATCTATGTGCTCATCGCAGTCCTGCTCCTGCTGCCAGTGCTGATCTCCATTATTCGACGCAAGCGCGGAACAGGATCTGCCGCTGCCGAGGCGCTGCTGGGCGAAAATGCAGCGGGCGACCGCAAGCCGGAATTGCACGATGCCGATAACTCGCCGGAACAGGCGATGCCTGGCAACGGAGATGAAAACAGCAAGGGTGCTGAAAGGAATGGATCATGACGATTGTAGTGGGTTATATTCCCTCGCCTGAAGGCGAAGCTGCCTTGGAACGAGCCATTCTCGAAGCCAAGCGCAACGAGGTGCGACTGGTCGTGGTGAACTCTTCAAAGGGAGATCAGCTCGTTGACGACAGGCTCATCGACGCGAAGCAGTATCACGAGCTGGAAGCCCGGCTTGCCGATGCTGGCATCGATTTCTGGATTGAGCGCCACTCCCAGGGTACCGATGCGGCAGACCAGATCCTGCACATAGCCCAGGCCCAACGAGCTGAGCTGATCGTGATCGGCTTGCGCAAACGAACGGCAATGGGCAAGTTCCTCATGGGAAGCAACGCGCAACGGATTCTGCTCCAGGCTTCCTGCCCAGTGCTGTCGCTCAAAGCCTCCAGCGACTGGTAGAACTGCTCGCGGTTCGATCAGCAACGGCCGATGGCCCGCACCACAGGTGCGGGC
>NZ_JBOGEG010000012.1:0-92265 GCF_050701915.1 Glutamicibacter sp.
GGCTATCCGCCGGCTCGGTGCAGCACCCGGCCGCTACAGCCCGCGGCCGGCCTCCCAGAGATTGTCCGAGGTGCCGGTTAGCAGCGAATTCAACGAGACGGCTTGGGCATCGGTGAAGGAAGCAATGTAATCAACGATGGCCCGGGCTTGGCCCAGCCGCTGGATTTCATGCGGGCCGGACTGCGAGAACAACTCTGGGGTGCTCTCGCGCAGCTGGCGGTATTCCTCGGTGGTGGCTTCCACCGAGTCCAGCAACCGTCGCGGTGCACGACCGGCATCCTCCGGATCGTTGAGCCAGGTGTTGAAGCCTTCTGCCAGGGAACGGATAATTCGCGTTTGCCCGCGCTGGTATACCGCCAGATCTGAACGGTCCAAGACGAAGCGGGAATGGACAAACTTGAGTACCACGACGTCATGCCACGCTTCATCGCTCAAGCGGATATGGCCGCTGCGCACGTTAGGCGTGCGTTCAACGGTGATGGATTCCTGCAATCGGTCAATCCATCGCCGGGTGAAGGCGGTAACCGCACGGTCTGCCTGCAGGCCGCCGTCGTAGGGAACTGCGAGCAAGCCATCGACGAGGTCATGGCCGACCCGTTGCACCGAGGCGCGGAATGCTTCAGGATTGGCAATCCAGGGATCCTTGGCCAGGACATGGCGCCACGTAATTTCCAGCGCATGGCCCGGTTGCCGTTGGTCCAGTTCTGGAGCCTTCAGGGCTTGGAAGCGGACGGACTTATCCAGCCACGCTCGCAGTTCAGCGGAGACGCTGGTGTATTGCAAAATGCCAGCTCGATAGAAATCATCGAGGTCATGAACCGCGTATGCGATATCGTCTGCGATATCCATAACCGAGCTTTCCAGCGTCTGCTGGTATTTTCCGATGCCCGGGAAGACCGAAAGGACATCGTCCATTTCCACGGCCTCGATATCGTAGGCCGAATACTTCATGGCGCCAGCAGCCGGATTCGCACCGACGCCGCGGGGGATCAGCTCCGGGGCGACCGGGGCCTGGCTGCGCCATTCATTGCGCGTCCAGGGGTATTTGAGGACAGCCGCGCGAACCGCGCGGGTCAGGTTCATGCCGCGCGGTGTGGCATCGCAGCTATCGAGGGCGGTGAGGATCCGGAAGGTCTGTGCATTGCCTTCGAACCCATCAGGAAGCCCCAAGGTATCGCGGGCGACCCGGTCGAGTTCCTGCTCTCCCAGATGCCCGAAGGGCGGGTGGCCCAAATCGTGGGCCGCTGCCGCGGCCTGGACGACGACCGGGTCGCAGCCACCAAGATCGGAGATAAGTCGCCTAGTCGGTTCGTCACTCCTTCTCAGGCTGATCGCGATGGAACGCGCCACAGCGGAGACCTTAAGCGAATGGGTCAACCGGTTGTGGACCAGGGTGCCTGAACCAGCCTGGGGAATCACCTGCGTCACCGAGGACAGCCGGGAGAAGTACGGGGAGAAGCGGATGCGCTCAATATCAATGCGGAACTCATCTTCACCGGTGCGATTCCGCTCGACGATAGCGCGGTCGCGGCCGCCGGTCTGATGTGTCTGTGCTCTAGTTTCCATCGTATGACTAGCCTAGGCGAAAGGCCGCGAGATACCACGGGATTGTCATGCGAGTTCTATAGCGGAACTGCCTCTACCACCAATCCTATCCGCGGGTTCCTGGTGAAATAAGGCGCCTAATGAGGGCAATAAGATCAACGAACGAGATTCAGTGGTGTCTGACCCGAAGAAAGCAACTGAACCTGTCGAGTTGCTAGTTCTGAAACCAATTCCACGAACTGTCCTGTATCACCAGCCATATGCGGGGTGATGATGCATCCCGGGGCGTTCCACAGCGCGTGGCCAACCGGCAGCGGTTCTGGGTCGGTAACGTCCAATGCGGCACGCAGTCGCCCGGACTCCAGCTCTTTAATCAGAGCTGCCGTGGCAATGATTGGTCCTCGCCCAACATTGACCAATAGAGCACCGTCGCGCATCCGTTCCATGAACTCCTTGTTAACCAGTCCTTGGGTTTGGGGCGTGTGAGGCAAAGCGCAGATGACTATATCCGCTGATGGCAATAGCTGATGCACGTTTTCAAAGGCGACAACGTCGATCTCGCCGTTAATGGTGCGCGCGGTGCTGGCAACTCCCGTGATCTGTGCAGGCTTGAATGGCTTGAGTCGTTCGATAATGGCTGTGCCCACGCCTCCAACGCCAAGTACTACAACATTCGATCCGTGCAGAGATGAGGTCCAAAGCCGCGACCAGGATTCTTCCTTCTGGAGTTGATAAGCCCTGGGAAGTTCGCGCAGTGAAGCAAGAACCAATGCCAGGCAATGCTCCGCAGTTGAGTCTTCAACCGCGCCCTTGGAGTTTGAGAGCGCCACATCCTCGGGCAAATGATCCAGCACCCATTCGTAGCCGATGGATAGCAGATGGACGTGCTTCAATCCAGCAACTCTACCCACCCTCATTCGGTGCGATGGATCCAGTGGTCGCTCGGTAACGAGCACATCAGCTGCTGGAGGCTCGCCATCATTGATATTCCACAAGACGGTTTCGACCCCGGGAATCTGCATGCTGTCGACCAAGCTCTGCCACGGAACTAATACGCGCAAACCATGAATCCAATCGTGAGATGAGATATTGCCGGAGGTGGCCCGGGCTTTGAATTCCACCGTACCAAGACGCTCGATGAAATGATCAGTTCCGCGTCCAACCTGATTCAGAAGGCGGATCAGTTCACGGAAATATTTTCCTGAGAACTTGGTCCCTCGTCTAAACTGGCGATATGACTCAGAGTGTGAAGAAAATCCAACAGGCCGGAGTGGGAATGACTACAGGAGCAATGTTCATTGCCGGGACCTTGGGCCTTGTTGGAGTAATCATGCTGATTCTCGGAGGAGCGACTGCAGCGGCGCTGCTTATTCTCGCGGCAGCGATTCTGCAAGCAGGCGCCATGATCGCCGAAGCGATATACCGTTCCAGAAGCTAGCGCTCAGTGGCACCGTCCGCGTAGTGCTGTACCGGAGCAAGGATCAGCCTTCTGGACCCTGCTCAAGTTCTGCAACGAATCGGGCCAACCGGGCGGTTCTCGTCTTCTCCGTTCGGGCAATCATCAGCTGATGCAGGATGTGATAGCGCGGTTGGGATTTCAAGGCCGCAAAGTTCTTGGCCGCCACGGCCGAGCGATCCAGTGCTTCTTGCAAATCCGGAGGAACCTGGGCGGTGGCCTGGCCCTGGTAGGCACGCTCCCACCGTCCATCTTCCTTGGCCTTCTGGATTTCCGCGAAGCCTCGTGGCCGCATGCGTCCTTGATCAATTAATTCCTGGGCGAATTCAGTGTTCTTCTGGGACCAGACAGAGTTCTTCCGGCGGGGAGTGTAGCGCTGGAGGAAGGTCGTCTCGTCGCGTTTGCGGCGGATGGCATCGATCCATCCGCTGCAAAGCGCCTCGGGCAATGCTTGTGCGACAGCGAGCGAGGTGGGGGAAGTCGTTCCCTTCTTTGCCACTACCAGCCAAACGCCACCGCTGGTTTCTTCGTGTTCGTCGAGCCAAGCGCGCCAAGCGGTGACATCAGGAAGAATCAAAGCATCTTGTGGATCCATGGAATCTATCCTGCACCTCGTTGCCCATAGTTGCTAGAGCTTGGATTCGCCGTCGGGATGATGCCTGCCATTGCTGGCCCGAAGGACGGCGGGTCGTGGCCGGAGACCGTGGAGCAATTTCCTGCTCCGGAACATCATGAAATGACACGCCACGGATCATGGCGAATAGCGCGGTCAGCCGTCGGCGAGCATCAATGCCGGCAGGCTACGTGGAGCTGGCCACCCCATGGCTGTGCGCCAGCGCGACAGCTTGGGCGCGGGAGCTGACGCCCATCTTCTTGAAGAGATTGCGCACGTGGAATTTCACCGTGTTCTCGCTGATCCCCAGCCCCTGCGAAATAGCACGGTTGCGCTGCCCCGCTGCCAGGAGCTGCAGGACCTCGAATTCCCGGCCACCCAAGCTCCATTCGGAGATTTCCGCGACGGCCGACGGCGGGGCATCCAGCGGGAGCCGCACCGCGACCTCCGTGCCCCATCCGCCCATGACCTCGATCTCGATCAGTCCGTTCAGCGCCTCCACACGCCGCACGAGGCGGTCCATGGCCGCCGCGGAGGGATCGATGCCGCCGCGTGCATCATCGCGGACATTGATCAGCAAATTCTCGCCGTCGCAGTTCCACTGCACCCGGATCCGCTGGATGTCTTCCTGCTCCATCATCGCCAGGGCCAGGCCGCGCACGATGGCCCGGGCGGCATGGGCCACCTCTCCGGGCAGCGCCCTGCCATTCTTGGGCGGCTCGACGAATTGCAGGTCCACGCCGCTCAAAGTGGTCAACGGGCGCAGGTCATCGCGCAAGCGCGTGAAAGCCGAAGCGACCGGTTCCTCCACGATGCTATTGGTGCGGTCATCCACGGTCTTGAGCCCGACCAGGGTCTTGGCCGCCAGGTCGATGGCGGCAACGCGCGCGGCCGCATCGTCCAATTGCGTGGAGCGCAAGGTCGCCAGCAGGATATCGAGGCTCGTCGCATACTGTTCCACCAGCTCGCCGGTGACCCGGACCCGCTCTGCCGAGACCGCGCGCGATTCGCGCAGATAGGACGGAGGGGCATCGGCCACCTTCTCGCGGATCCGGTTGGCGGCCAGATTCCACAGGTATCCGATCATCTCGGGCTGGCCACCGGCGGGGCGGGGCTCGATGAGCACCAGCAGCGCATTGCTGGGCGGGTAGCGCAGGGCGAGGATCTCCCGCGGAGCTCCGCCGATCTCGGCACGCTCGCTCCAGCGGTTCTCACCGGGATGGGAACCGCGGATCCGATCCAGTTCCGCAATGCCCACCAGATCCGTGATGCGCTGGTCACCGGCGAGCTTCCTGGGCCTATCGGTGCACTCCTCGGTGAAAATGGCCAGGGCCGCGCAACGGATTTCCGGAGCCAGGGCATCACGCAGGCGAACGGCGATCTGCGGCAGTGCAGCCGTGGCCAGCAGCGCGATCGATTCGAGCACCCCTGGTGCCGGTGCGGCAGCTTGCAGGCCAGGGGCGATAGAGGAGTCCAGAATGCTCATGCAGGCGAGTGTATCGCAGTTCGGGGGACCAGCCACTATCCGAAAGGATAGGTTCAACTGCCTGTAAATGGCGTAGCGGCCACCCCTTTCTGGCCGGAGAATTGACTCATGCCCATCAAAGCCGATCCGGTCCGCCGGGAGGCGCTGTCGAAAGGAATGGCATGAACACCATGGCCGAAGCCCTCACCGAAGCGATATCCCAGCAGGACGTGCTGGACACCATGAACCTGGTCCACTCGGAGATCGAGGCAACCGTGCGGGGCGTGAAGCCGCGGCAGGTCATCGAGCTCGCAGCGCAGCTGCGCGCTGCACCGAGGGTGTTCGTAGCCGGCGCCGGACGCAGCGGGCTGGCCCTGCGCATGGCGGCGATGCGCCTGATGCATCTGGGCCTGGCCGTGCACGTCGCCGGGGATGCCACCACGCCGGCCATCAGCGAGGGGGACCTGCTGCTCGTGGCCTCCGGATCCGGAACCACCGCGGGCGTGGTCCAGAGCGTCCGCACCGCCCAACGGGCCGGCGCCCAGATCGCGGCCATCACCACCGATCCATCCAGCCCCATCGGGACGGCCGCCCACGTTCTCGTAGAAGTCCCGGCCGCCGGGAAAACGGACCACGGATCGTCCATCACCCGCCAATACTCCGGCAGCCTGTTCGAGCAGGCGCTGTTCCTGATCACCGAAATCGTGTTCCACACGCTTTGGAGCGCGGATGACGCCACCGCCCAGCAGCTGTGGCAGCGCCACGCGAATCTGGAGTAGACCGGTGCTTTGGCGCCAATACCAACCCACCACCAATAACCCCTGAAAGGGACTATCATGAAAATCCAAGTTGCCATCGATCTGCTCAGCACCGCCGAAGCCCTTGAGCTGGCTGGAAAAGTCGCCCCGTATGTGGACATCATCGAGCTGGGCACCCCGCTGATCAAGGCCGAAGGGCTGTCGGTAATCACCGCCATCAAGCAGGCCCACCCGGACAAGACCGTCTTCGCGGATATGAAGACCATGGACGCCGGGGAACTGGAAGCGGATATCGCTTTCGCCGCTGGCGCGGATCTGGTCTCCATCCTCGGGGCGGCCGATAATTCCACGATCGCCGGCGCGGTCAAGTCCGCCACCGAGCGCGGCAAGGGCATCGTCGTGGATCTGATCGGCATCGCTGACAAGCCAGCCCGGGCCCGCGAAGTTGCTGCGCTGGGTGTCCAGTTTGTCGAATTCCATGCTGGCCTGGACGAGCAGGCGCAACCGGGCTACGACCTGGAAGCGCTGCTGAGCGCTGGCACGGCATCCCAGGTGCCGTTCTCGGTGGCTGGCGGTGTCAGCATCAGCACGATCGCGAACGTCCAGAAGTCCGGCGCGCAGGTAGCCGTAGCTGGCGGTGCCATCTACTCCGCCGATGACCCGGCACTGGCAGCCAAGGAACTGCAGGCCGCACTGGTCTAGACGCGATTCCCCGCGAGGTTGTGAAAACGATCTGACGGAGTTATCGCCACCGATCCTGGTGGGGTTGACGATGAACTTAGAGATGAAGCCGGGCGCTGCAGTGTGCGGCCCTGGCTTCATCGCTGCCAGAAAGCCGGTATATGCCTATTCTTGCGCCGGCGTCCGTCTGAACCGTTCGACTTTCCCAGGGGCCTTGACCGGTACGGTTTGGTGCGGCGGTGCTTCAGGTCTGGCGGTGTCTGGGCGCACACTGTGGTAATGGCAATGCCCGCCCTGGCGGAGAAACCGCCGGCCCGTTCCCAGAGCCCAGCCGTGGTTTGCTTCGGTATTTGTGGGATTGAATATTCGGATCATGCTCATAAATTTTTGAACGCTTCAAAAACCTGACTCAGATTGACGCAGAGAAAGTGCTCCCTCGGTAGGCCATTGACGACCCAAACTTGTTTTCGGATTTTGGCGCCGACCATGGCACGGCTGCTGGGTGTCCAAAGCGCCGACAGTCACCAGGGCAAGTCAGGCGCACAGGGCCACATAGGTGTCAGCAAGCTTCATGGACGTCCACGCCCAGATCGCGATGGCGAAAACGCCAACGGTCAGTGCTCCCGCGGTTCCGGGTGCGACGGGTGTGAAGGCCGAAACCGCTGGAATGATCCAGCCCATCCGCCGCTGGCACTGCCTTCCCGGCTTCGGCGGTGCCGGGGTGCTCGCCGGTTTGGTGCGGTCGTAGTCCTCGGTCATTTCCATCTGTATCCCGCCCCACGGATGGAATTAATGCGTTCGGCGCCGATCTCATTGCGCATACAACGCATGGGAACGTCCACCACATTGGAAGCTGGGCCGAGGTCCATCAACAGTGGGACGAACAGAACGGCACGGTTGTGGGAGCCGCGTAGGAAAACAAGCTAAGGAGCCTCTGCTAACCCCGGGACTTGACACTATGCCAATTCATGATTTGGCTGGCAAGTTCTTCACCGTGAGCAAAGGCGATGACCTGGTTGACTGCCATTTCGGAGACCCGCGAGATGAACTGTCTAGTGTTTCCGGCCATGTGCGGGGTGATGATGCAATTCGGCGCGTTCCACAGCGGATGGTTTGCCGGCAGCGGCTCGGGATCGGTGACAACCAAAGCCGTATGCAGCCTGGCTGCTTGCAGCTCTGGCAACAGGGCTTCGGTGTCGACGATGGGCCCGCGTCCCACGTTGACCAGCAGCGAGCCGTCCTTCATTGAAGAGAGGAACTGAGCGTCAATGAGCTGCTCGGTTTCCCGGGTATGCCGCAGGGCAACAATCACCACATCGGCAGTGGGAAGAAAAGCCCAGAGCCGGTCGAGAGAATAAATGGGGTAGCCCTGTTCATGGATTCGTTCGGTACGGGCAAGTGACGTTAGCTCGGCAGGCTTGAAGGGCAGAAGCCGAGAACGGATCTCGTTGCCGACTCCGCCGGCCCCGAGAAGCACTACCTTGGACCCCTGCAACGGGCTAGTCCACGTCCTGGTCCACTGCCGCTCGCGCTGCTGCTGGCCAACTTGCGTAGCTGGCGCAAGGATGCCAAGACCAGGGCGAGGCAGTGTTCGGCGGTGGCATCTTCCACGGCGCCCTTGGAATTGGCCAATGACACTTGTTCAGGAAGATGCTCCAGAACCCATTCGTATCCGATGGAGAGCAGATGGGCATGCTTCAGCCCCTTGATGCGGGAGACCCTTGAACGCAGCTCAGGATTGCTCGGACGTTCGGTAACTAGCACGTCGGCCGGCGGGGCGTTACTGGGGTCATCATCGATGTGCCAGAGGATCGGTTCGATTCCCGGAAGCTGCAGCCGGTCGACGAGATCCTGCCAGGGGGAGCAATACACGTAATGCCATGAGAAGAATGTCCTTTCGGGTTCTATGACAATTGTGACCGTTGGCTGGTAGCGATGAAAATTCTGGTGACCGGCTCATTGTTCCGTATCAGTTATTCCAGATTGCAGATCAAATAACTAATAGACTTAACCCATAATTCACAAAGGGATCATTGGAACAACCATACTGATTGGGCTTGGCTGGACAGTGTTTGTCTTTGGCCTCGTCGCGTTATTCTTCGGCCCGCTGGTCGGCGCGCTATTGGCGATTTCCGGCGCGGTACTGGTCAGCGGTCGCATGATCACCGAGGCGCTGAACAGGAAGTGGGACGCTTTCGAAGTACTGCAAAACAGCAGAGAAGAAGAAATGCCTGCAATCGATTAGCAACAGCCCACCGCGCTCTACCGTCTCCGAGAGCACCTCAGGGGTATGTGGCAGGCTGGCGAATCTCTGATTAGAGGCTGCTGGCTTACGACGTTGGGGCCCACGGGATCGGCAGCAGCCTTCTGGCCAGGGCAACCGTTCGTCGCTTCCCAGTGAACTGGATCTTGATCTTTGCAGGCGAAATGGTTGTGATGAGTTTCTTACGTCTTTTTCGTCGTGTATAGCCATTCGCGCCCTTGGTTACAGAAAAGATCTAGGGAGAATCTGGCTTGTTCACCTTAGCCTGATATTGCGGACAGCTGCCGAACGAGTTTCTCCAGTCTTGCCGACAGGGTCTTATCAGTCTTGGCGATCATCAGCTGGTGCAGAATGTGATAGGGCGGCTGGGACTTCAGCGCTTCGAAAGCGGCATTGACAGTCGGGTTCGCGTTTAGAGCGCGCTGTAGGTCTTCGGGCACTAGGGCTGTGGCCTGCCCTTGGTAGGCGCGGTCCCACCGTCCATCGGCTTTGGCCTTATCGATTTCCGCTTGCCCACGAGGGCGCATCCTGCCTTGCGCGATTAGTTCCTGGACGAACTGTGTACGCGGCGGCCGGCGTCGGCCGCGAGCTTGAACCACGGCGCACCCATCTCAACGCCCAGGGCTTTGGCTTCGCTGCTACGTGCGACCGCGCAGCCGTCGTTATTGGATAGCACGATCACCGGGCGGGCATCGAGCTTCGGGTCAAAAACCCGTTCGCATGAGACATAGAAGCTGTTCACATCCACATGGGCGATGTATTCGCGCCGCGGCTTACGGTCGGAGGAGTCTATGTTGGTAACCATCGGTATCACTTTCGTTGATATTCGCTAAGAAGAGTTGACCCAATGACACCTTTATTGAACCCATGATCTATCTAAGCGAATTGGTTTCTTAAAATATAGAACATAGGTTTGACAGTTTGGATAAATAAATGGGTAGCCACCTCGAACTCTTCGCGAGGTGCCTACCCATAAGGTGGTTGTTATTTCTTGCTTGAGATTCGGTGAATCCATGGAGGAATCCGAGGGTGACCGGCTGTGGTTCACCGCAGCATCTTCGGGTAACCATCACAGCGACTCGGCCATATCTGGACGGCTCTGGCCTCATCGGAAAAGATTAGTAACCAATACTTTGTCGCCGATTCTGGGTTTACCAAGTGCCGGAGAAGAACTATGCCTAGCTACAGCGACGGTTCAGCAGCAGAGTGTCGGTATACACGCTGGTGGGCTGTGTTCAGAGCGAGTGCCACATGCCTGTCCAGGCAGTAGCTGTGGCCATTACATCTTTTGTGCCATTAGATGGGCAACCTGATCTCATTGGCGAACCAGTCCTGCAATTGCGTCACCCAGGAGCCCCACAGGCCGGTGGCCATCAGAATTCCAAGAAGAATCAAGATGCCACCGCCCGCGCGCATGATCGATAGCTGGTGCCGACGCAGGAACTTCATGGCACCCATTCCGCGTCGCAACCCCACTGCGATGAAAAGGAATGGCAGCCCCAGCCCCATGCAATAGAAGAATGTCAGTAAGGCGCCCTTCGCAGGGTTGGGGTCAAGGCCGGTACTCATTGCCAACACTGCGGCAAGTGTGGGTCCGATACAAGGTGCCCAACCAAGCCCGAAGGTCACACCCAATACCGGGGCACCCCACAAGCCAGCCGGTGGTTTGCGGTGCATCTTCGCGTCGCGTTGCATGAAAGAAAATCCACCCATGAACACAATGCCCATGAAAATCACCAGCACACCGAGAAGCTGAGTGACCCAGGCACCTTCGAACCGCATCCATGCGGCGATTTGAGAAAAGACCACTCCGGCGAGCACGAAGACGGCAGTGAATCCGAGGATGAACAGAGCAATACCCGCGACCATGCGGCCACGTTTCTGCTCGACGAGATCAGCACCAGATAGCCCAGTCACGTAGCCAAGATAACCCGGAACCAAAGGAAGAACGCACGGCGACAGAAACGAGACGAGGCCGGCAAGGACCGCCACGGGAACCGCAAGCAGCAAGGATCCATCTTGGATAACCTCAGCAAAAGGGTTGCTCTGGACCGAAATTGCCAAGGTGGTGGTGAGCGGCAAATTCATCACAGCGACTCCTGAAGGGAGGTATCTATCAGGGCCTTAAGCGTGGCCTTTTCGGCCGCTCCAAGGACACGTGACGCGACCCGTCCCTGTTTGTCGCGCACCAGCGTGGTGGGCACTGCCTGCAATGGGACATATTGGGTCATAGCCAGCCGGATTTCACCTTGGGTGTCTTGCACCGATGGGTATGAGATCCCGAAAATGCGCTCGAAGGCTTGTGCGGCTTCTTTCTCGTCACGGATATTGATGCCGATAAATTCGGCCTTCACTTTAACTAAGGCAGCAAGCATGCCGGCGCGCAAGCAGGTACGCCGTCCCAAGCGCTGTGCTTGGGACTCGCTGAGGGTTTTCATGTTGTCAGACTCCTGAGAGGTTTGCAGAGACGGTTTGTGAGATCGGCGCCGGTTTATACATGGTTGTAGAACTGGATTTATGCACATGCCCATGGTTTCGTGAGCTACTTGACGTAGGAGAATACTCCCATCATGCCGCGTTCCGCATGATAAGCATTGTGGCAATGTGTGAGCCATTGGCCCGGGTTATCGGCATCAAATTGGACGGTGACAGTTTCCCGTGGACGGACAATCACGGTGTCCTTTCGTGCCCCGGACTGCCCGATTTGGAAGGTATGGCCGTGGATGTGCATCGGGTGCCACATGTCGGTGTCGTTGATGAATTTCACTTCCACGCGCTGTCCTTCTTTCAGATCAAAGGTATGCTCAAATGGCTTGGCCATGTCGAAACGATGGCCGTTGATGCCCCAGTCGTAGTTCTCCATTCCGCCGGTCAACCGCAGCTCGTGGACTTGGTCCGGCGTCTTGACCGCAAGATTCACGGAAGGGTCGGCGGTGAGCTGTCCACCGTCAACGATCTCTCCGGTCAAGGCCGTCGGGAGATCACCCTTTCTTGGGGCCGTACCTGTCCCGGTTGCAATGAGACCGTAGGCCATTTGGGCTTTCCCTTCGGCCAAGGCCAACAACGGTGTGAAACCATCTTGGATCGTCAAAAGCGCGTCGATGCGCTCTCCCATGCCCAAGACGACGGCGTCAACCTCAGCGTGAACGACCGGGAATCCATCGGTATGGGTCACGATAAGTTTCTGTTTCGGAACTCCGACCCGGTAGGCAGTGTCGCCCGCGGCGTTGACAATACGCAATCGAACTCGATCCCCGGGTTGTGCCATAAAAACCTCGGGTTTTTCGATGGTGGTGCCGTTGAACAAATGCAACGGATAGGCCACGTCACCGGCATCTCCGCCCAAAAAATCGCTGGTTGCACCCATGAGCATATGGCCCATCACCATGCCGCCGTCTTCGCTACCGTGGCTCATTCCACTCATCGGTGCCATCCCCTTAGCGAGCTCCTTCATCGCTTCATCAGGCGTTCCGGTGACACCATCAAGCCAGTCATCCAAGACGATCACCCACTCCTTGTCGTACTGCAATGGTTCTTGCGGATCATCAATGATCAGAGCGCCATAGAGGGCGCGTTCGCGCTGCATCTCGACGTGGGAGTGATACCAATACGTGCCGGGATGTGCCAGCTTGAAGTCATAGGAATAACTGGTCGCAGTCTCCACTGCCTCCTGTGTGAGTCCAGGCACGCCGTCGGCGTTGTTGCGTAAGGCAAGACCGTGCCAGTGGATGCTGGTGGATTCAGGAAGCTCATTGGTGAGGTTCAGGTTGAGCTGGTCACCGACCATGCCACGTAGTGTGGGGGCGACCAGCTTCTTGTCGTATCCCCATGTAGTGATCTTCTCTCCGGCCATTGCCGTGCTTATCGACTCTGCCTTCAGCGTTTTCGTGACCGTCTTTCCGGTACTGGGGCGCAAGTTTTCGACTTCTGCGATGAGCGGGTCGGTGGGCAGGACTCGGGACACCCCGGTGGAGTTCTGGGCCTTGGGTGCGCAGGCGCTTAGGGCAGCAGCTGCGGTCGTGGCAATGGACAGTCCAAAGAAGGAACGTCGGTTGAATTGGTAAGTCATGAAGCAGTCCTTTATGAAGTGTGAGTCTTGGGGGAGCATAGGAAAATAGAGGATGGCGGCCAGCTCGTGGCGCGCAGTCAATCCAACGGATTACGGTTTTTACGCAGCCTCATGCCGCTTTGGTGGTCCGCCGTGTCTGCAATGCCGCTGGCCGCCGTCTGGTATTTCAACTCCTAGCTCTCTGATCTTGGAGGAACACGGTGCCTAAGAGCTAACCTGCGGTGATTAGAGATCGTGACCGACGTTCGGCGGGTCGTTGATCCGGCCGAAGCCTACATTTCCGGTTACTGAAGATAGCGGTGGTAGATACTGGTTGCCATTCCATCCTTGGAGAATCGCTGCTCGACGCATGTCCAACCCTGCTTCTCATAGAATTTACCTGCCCCGTTGGCACCGGCCGCGGTGGCGAGCTCGGCCAACCTAGCATGGTCCGCTGTTGCACGTTTAAGGAATGCGTCCATCAGAAAAACGCCTATTCCTTCACCACGCCGATCTGGCAACACCACAAGTGATGTAATGACAGCAGGCGACGGTATCACTCTGTCGCTGGATACCGGGCTAGCGGTGCGTCCTAGCAGACGACGGGCATAGGGACGTGCGCGGGTGCCCAGAAAATGTAGAAGTACACGTGGCCGGATGGAGAGCGCCGCGAGACCCGAGAGGAGAAGTCCCCACTTCTGGTTGGCTAGTACGTCAGCGATGTGGCGGACTTGGTTGGTCGAGCCAATTAGGAAGCCTATTGGCTGTTCATCGTCACTCACGGCGACAAGGGCAATCCCGAATCGTTCGGTGAGGAACGTTTTCATCCAACGACGTACGAAGTGGTTTCCTAAGTGGGGGAATAATCCATCTGGAAGGTAGCGGATCATGTCCGAGGCCATCCTGCTCAGGTCTTGTTCTGTGGCATCTCTGATGACGACAGGTGAGCCGGTGCCGGGATTCTTTGAGGTTATTCGGCTCATGGGGTTTTCTCGGTGAAAGTCGCTCCGCCGTCCGTGGAGTGTGAGATACCCGTACTGGTGGCCACCCAGATCCGCACCTGTCCGCCATCGTCGCCGGTGGCGGCAATGGCAGCCGGTTGCCCGGTGACGACTCCACCAGTCTCTTGCCAAGTGCGTCCGGCATCGCGGCTGAGCTGCACCGCACCATCCGGTTCCACTCCGACGGCGACCGATTTGCTGGCAACAGCGGTCAGCAGCAGGACCGGAGCGTCTTGGGGTAAGGTCCAGGTTTTCCCGCCATCTTCAGAACGGTGTACTCCTTGTTCGGTGGTGGCCAGCACGACTTGGGACAGCGGGCTTCCGGCGAGATGATAGGGCTGGATGCCGGCATCTATGGTGTTCCATGTGACCGTGTCATCGGTCACCCGCAGTGTGCCGTCAAAACCGATGACGCTCTCGCCGGTGACGGCCAAGGCGTGGAAATCGGATTTGCCTTGAAGAGAGAGCGGTTCCCACGTGGACCCGCCATCAGTTGATCGGATCAAACCCGCCGGGTCGGGCAGACCGGTCTCAGTCGACGGGTGCCCGGAAGCGTAATACTCGTCTTTTCCGGCGGTGGCGAATCCCATCAGGTCAATGGTGGGCCCGATTTTCTGCGGTTCGTCAGCTGTGGCATCGAAGAGTCCCTCATGGGTGGCCAAAAGGATGCGCCCGGAATCCGGGTCAACGCTCATGCCGTGGACGTGGCTGAAGACTGCGACGCTGGCAGCTTCTTGCGCAGCGGGTCCTTCGCTGATTGACTGCGTGCAGCCCGTGAGTAGGACCATAGAGAGCGCGGCGACGGACAAGACTGCGCGTTTTTGAGCGCGCAAAAGTGAGTTCTGTGTAAGCATGGTGGTTCCTTGAATCAATCAGAAGTGCTGGTCAGATGGGTCAGGGGAGTCGGCACCCTAGGCAGCAGCGGCAACGTGGAGTCTTTAGAGGTCGGCTAGCAGGGTCTTCATGGCCTGAATTTCGGTTCCCTGGCTGGAGACAACATCCTTAGCCAGCTCGACGGCTGCAGGATTCGATCCGTTGGCGACTTCGTCCTCAGCCATAGTGATGGCCCCCTCATGGTGGGCGATCATTTGGGTCAGGAACAACCGCGAAGCTTCGGTGCCCTGGGTGGCTTCGAGGTTGGAAAGGTCCTCCGGGGTCATCATCCCGTCCATCTCATGGCTTCCGGACATCTTCATAGGCTCGCCCCAGGTCTGGAGCCAGTCGTTCATTTTCTTGATTTCCGGCCCCTGGGCGGCTTTGATGTCCTGGGCAAGCTCGGTAACCCGGGGATCCAGGTTTTTCTTGGCCAGCATGATGTCGCTCATCTGGACAGCCTGTTCGTGATGAGGCGTCATCATCTGCGCGAACATGGCATCGGCACTATTGTGGTCGGCTGCAGCATCGGAGGCCGACGGCGGCATGCTGCCATGATCCATGCCGGACATAGTGCTTTCAGGTTCGGTGGTGCCAGCGTTCGTGGAGCATCCGGACAGGACGAGTGCTGCTGCAAGAGCGGTTGCCGAAATGGAAGTCAGGCGTTTCATGTGGGTATTCCTTCAAAGTGTTCTCAAACGGGGTATCCATCAATACCCGGCCAAGACGGCACACAAGGGTGAGCACGAATAGCCGGAGCTCTCCCCTGTATGGGGAAAGCGGCCGGCGTTTTTATGTGCGACTGATAGAGAGTTCGATGAGTGAGGGAGTCCACGGCAACCGGTTTGCCGGTGCAGGCATGACTGGCGGGGCGCGCAGCCCCTTGCCAGGAATAATGAACCAACGCTTAGGAAGAAACCACAAGACGGCCAGGACAATGACTATGAGTACGCACATGGCAGCCATGAGATGATGTTCGCCATTGCATGGCCCGTAGCAGGTACTATCTGCGTCGCCACCGACCGTCCCATCTGTGGCCATTACGGCTGGACCGTGATCGTGGGAGACTGCTTGGTGCGCAGAGGCCGCGCTCAGACCAGCAGTATCTGGCGCTTGGTGGGACGCTCCTAAGACATGCATCCCCAAGATTCCGAGGATGATTCCGGCCAAACCCAGCATAAGAATAACCGGGCGGCGGCCAGCAGGATTGCCCGGCGCAGGGACAAGCAGAGACAGGAAACGACGAGGCGTCATAACCTGATTCATCGCATCCTGCCTTTCCACCAGAGTGAAGGTTTTCATCTCAAGGGTACTGGCGCATCCTGTGCCCGGCAAAAGAAAGCGCTTGAAACTGGTCTAGTGTGATTAATGTATGGTGTCTGGATCGAGATTGATGCGTCGCAGCAATTGGGCGTTGAGCGCGACCACGATGGTGGACAGGGACATCAGGATCGCTGCGATGGCCGGAGAGATCGACACCCCAGCAAACGCCAGTGCTCCGGCAGCCAGCGGGACCGCAATCACGTTATAGCCGGTGGCCCACGCCAGGTTCTGGATCATCTTGCGGTAGCTGGCTCTGGATAGTTCCAGCATAGACATCACCGCCCGCGGGTCGTTGCCGGCCAAGACAACCCCCGCCGATTCTATTGCCACATCGGTGCCGGCACCGATGGCAATGCCAACCTCGGCCCGAGCCAGTGCTGGGGAGTCGTTGACCCCGTCCCCGACCATGGCCACTTTCAGGCCGCGGGCCTGCAGCTCGGCAACCTTCTTATCCTTGTCCTGGGGCAGGACTTGGGCGAAGACCTCGTCGATGCCCAGCTTTCCAGCCACTGCTTCGGCGACCTGCTGCGCATCACCGGTGATCATCGCGACTTTGAGGCCCCGGGACTGCAACGCGGCAACGGCCTGGCGGGAATCGGCGCGGATCTCATCTTCCAAACTCAGGGCACCAATCACTTGCCCAGCACGAACCACGTGGAGTACGGAGGCGCCTCGCTCGACCCAAGGCTGAGTCTGCTCCTGCAGTTCTCGCGGGATCGTCAGGGCTTGGGAGTCAAGCAAGTTCGGTCCGCCGATCATGATGTCGGCTCCACCGACGTTGGCGGTCACGCCACGCCCGGTCAGCGAGGTAAATTCGGTAGCAGTCGGAATCCGGATGTCTCGGGCCCGGGCCGCTGCGACGATAGCCCGGGCCGAGGGATGTTCGCTGTCCGCCTCAACTGCGGCCGCCAGTGCCAGCAAGTCGTTATCGCTGAGACCAGGGGCTGTGGAAATGCCGGTCAGAGCAGGCTGGCCCAGAGTTAGAGTGCCGGTTTTGTCGAAGAGGACCACATCGATGGTGCGCATCCGTTCCAAGGCCATGCGGTTCTTGATCAGCACTCCAGCCCGTGCCGCCCGTTCGGTGGAGATCGCGATGACCAGTGGAATGGCAAGGCCCAGTGCGTGCGGGCAGGCGATGACCAGAACGGTGACGGTGCGGATAACCGCCTCGTTGGGACTGCCCAGGAGCACCCAGGTGAGGAAAGTGATGATGCCGGCGCCAAGAGCGAAGTAGAACAGAAAAGCCGCTGCACGGTCCGCTAGCGCTTGGGCTTTCGAGGAGGAGGCCTGGGCCTCAGAGACCAGACGCTGGATTCCGGCTAGAGCGGTATCTGACCCGACGGCTGCCACCTTGATGCGCAGGGAGCTGTCCGTGGCCACAGTGCCGGCCACTACGCTGTCTCCGGGACCTCGCGGTACGGTCTTGGATTCGCCGGTGATCATCGATTCGTCCAGTTCCGCTTGGCCTTCGGTGATTTCCCCGTCAGCAGGCAGCCGGCTACCGGAGCGGACCAGTACGATATCGCCGACGGATAGATCGCTGATTCGTACTGTGTCCGTGCCCTCTGCGGTGACGCGTTCGGCTTCATCAGGTAGCAGTTCTGCCAGAGCATCTAGTGCGCCGCGCGCCGAGCCTAGGGCGCGCATCTCGATCCAGTGGCCCAGAAGCATGATCACTACCAGCAGGGCCAGTTCCCACCAGAAGTCGAGGTTGAAGTTGCCGATGCCTAGCGTGGTGATCCACGAGGAGAGAAAGGCGATAGTGATTGCCAGCGTGATCAGCAGCATCATTCCAGGCTGCTTGCTGCGCAGTTCTTTCCAGCCGCCCTTCAGGAAGGGCAGTCCTCCGTAGAAGAAGATCACCGATCCGAGCACCGGAGCGATCCAGACGGCGCCGGGGAAGTCCGGGATCTGATAGCCGAAGAGGTGGGCGAACATCGGGCTGAAAATTACCACCGGGATTGAGAATGCCAGGCTCAACCAGAACTTATTCTTGAACATCGCGGTACTGTGTCCTGCGTGCTCGCCGTGGCTGTGGACGGCGTGTTCATCGTCAACTGCCGAATGCGCATGGCCAGCCGGCGTCGCCTGGCCATGAGTTGGCTGTTCAGACATCGGGTGTCCCGTGTGACTGTCTTTGGATGCGAGAGTGCGACCCCCGTGCCCAGGGGAGACTGAGTGGCCGTGTTCCCGGTTCTCCGGTGCGTGGTTCATGATGGCTTCCCTCCTGGACCCCCGAGGGCGGTCTCGAATTCTCGTCTGAATACGCCGGCCCTAACACTGGGGGCAACCGCCCGTTAAGTCCTGCGTAGGTTCAGAATATACCCCAAGGGGGTATAACTCGAGTTTTCTGGCAAGCCTCATCTGTCCACTCGTGCCCAACAACAGACGCTTAGCCGATGGCCGCCAACAGCAGGGCACAAGCTTTTTCGCACCGGCGGCAAGCTTCAGCGCAGACCTGGCAATGCTCGTGCATGCCAGCATGCTTCTCGCATTCGGTGGCACACTGCTGGCAGGCTGTCCGGCAGGCTTCAAGCATTGCCTTGACTGCCGATGGGTTCTGGCCGGTTTGGCGAGTCAGAACGTTGACGGTGGCGTTGCAGATATCGGCGCAGTCGAGATTGGTCCGGATGCAGAGACGCAACTCGGCGACCATGTCTTCGGCCAAGCACGCGTCGGCACACGCGGTACAGCTCTGGGCGCATTCGAAACAGGCGGCGATACAGTCCGCAAGCTTCTGAAGGTCCGGGGCATTGGGTTTGTTGGGGTGGGTTTTCAGCATGGAGATGATGTGACTCATTGATTTTGCTCCTTAGTCTCGATGGATACCGCGGATGCTGCCACTTTGAGATCGTGAACTGAACCCTTTAAGCAACTTGCACAGTAGCGCAACAAACACGACCCCGCATGAGCGTCGGATACACAAATTTCAGCGATGGTGCATAGCCGTTTCCTTACCGTTAATGCAGCATCGTTTCCAAGAGTGAGTATGTCTGCTGCCGGGGTATCGGAAAGGTTATGGATCGAGTCCACGAGCAGTACCACCGGTCAGCTTAAGCACCGCCAAGAACCGTAAATCTTGGTGCCGAGGAAGAAGAAATTTGCAACTATATAGCTTCTCGGGTCCAGGGTCCGGTGACTGCATACTTGGAAGCCCAGCGGGAGAAGGAACTGGGCGAGATCATCGCTGCGGAGAATTTGAAGCCGGAAGAAACAGCCCAGTTCATCGATGCTGCGTTCCGTGAGGGAAGCATTCGGGCCTCGGGAACAGCGATCACCAAGGTCTTGCCTCCGGTGTCTCGTTTTTCAAAGGAGAAGAACCATGGGGAGAAGAAACGGCGGGTGGTGCAGAAGCTTGGGGAGTTCTTTGAGAGGTTCTTTGGGTTGGTCTCGAAAAGATAGGGATGGCTGAGGTCGGACGGTGGCGCACTGACCGTCCCATAATCGGTCGTTTTAGGTTTATTGGAGCCAACGAACCAACGTGGTATTTGCCGCGTCGTTAGGCAATGTAGCATCCCGCGGTGCCTGCGAGATGCGTCAGCGCGAAAATGGGGATTCTCAGTTATACACAATACGAACTTAGCTCCGGACTCCGCTAGTCAGGAGGGGCGACGTAAGACATCGGACGTGGTGGGCACCTTCCGAAGTGCTGAGGAATCGCCCATATTCGGAGAGCCAAAACGTAGCACTGTGAGCAGCACGAATTTTTTGGGGACCGGTGTCGACCGGTGGCTCGCTGATGGCCGATCCTCGACTGCGGTTAGCACTCCACGACGTTGACGGCTAGGCCGCCCATGGCGGTTTCCTTGTACTTGTCGCTCATGTCCTTGCCGGTTTCGCGCATGGTGATGATGACTTCGTCCAGGCTCACGTGGTGTTCACCGTCGCCCATGAGCGCCATCTTCGCCGCGTTGACCGCCTTGGAAGCGGCAATGGCGTTGCGCTCGATGCATGGAATCTGCACCAGGCCGCCAATGGGATCGCAGGTGAGGCCAAGGTTGTGCTCCATGGCGATCTCCGCAGCGTTTTCCACCTGGGCGGGGGTGCCGCCGAGCACCTCGGCCAGGCCGCCGGCGGCCATGGAAGATGCCGAACCGACCTCACCCTGGCAGCCGACCTCGGCGCCTGAGATAGATGCCTGCTCTTTGTAGAGCACGCCGACGGCGCCGGCGGTGAGCAGGAAGCGGACAATCGCGTCGTGCTTTTCCTCTTCGTTCCAGTACTTGGCGCCCGGAGCGTAGTGGGTGGCGTAGAAGAGCACCGCCGGGATGATGCCCGCGGCGCCGTTGGTTGGTGCGGTGACCACACGTCCGCCGGAGGCGTTCTCCTCGTTGACCGCCAGGGCAACCAGGTTGATCCATTCCTGCCAGTAGACGGGGTCGCGGTCCTCGTCCTCCTTTTCAGGCGCTCATGCCATTCGGGCGCGCGGCGGCGGACCTTCAGACCGCCGGGCAGCACGTCGCTGCGCTCCAAGGCTGAATCCTTGCAGGCTTCCATGACCTCGTAGATGTGGATCAGGCCGGAGCGGATCTCTTCGGTGCTGCGGTAGGCCTCTTCGTTGGCCATCATGATCTCAGCAATTGACTTGCCGGTGGCGGCGCAGTGTTCCAGCAACTTGGCCGCGGTGGTGAAGGGGTACGGCTGCTGCTTGACCTTCTCTTCGAGGTTCGCTTCGAGGCGTTCCTCGGCGCCTTCGCGCACAATGAAGCCGCCGCCCACGGAGAAGAAGGTCTCGTTGGCCAGCTCGTTGCCCTCGGCGTCCAGGGCGATGAACTTGACGCCATTGGTGTGGCGCGGCAGGACCGTCAGCGGGTGCTGAATCATGTCCTCGACCTTGTAGTCGATGTCCTTGCGGGCATCCAGCTGCTCAGCAAGGCGCAGGATGCCGGTGGCCGCCATGTCCGCCAGGCGGTCGTCGACCTGGGTGGGCAGCACGGTCTCAGGCTCATAGCCTTCCAGGCCGAGCATGATCGCGGTGAAGGTGCCGTGGCCCTTGCCCGTGGCCGCCAGCGAACCGTAGACGTCGACGCGGATGGACGCCAGGGCATCAAGCTGGTTTTCGCGCACTACGTGCGCGATGAACGCGTGCGCTGCACGCATTGGCCCTACGGTGTGGCTGGACGAAGGTCCGATGCCTACCGAAAAGAGATCGAATACGCTAACCGCCATGGCGGGTCACATCCTTAGAAACTTTGGGTATCCAGGTTTACTCAGACCGGATCAGCGGTGGGGGTGGCAGGCTTGCTTCTGCCGGGTGCCGAGCCGGGATTCAGCAGGCCAGCCAAAGCCCATGGCAACACCTGATCTCATAAGCAAACAACTGCTCCGTGTTGCACCCGGCACCCCAGTAAGCAATGATTAATCTTGAGAATTTCTCCAGTTGCGGAGTGCAGAAGAGTCCGTAACGAGCTCGCCAAGTCCTTGTTGATTCATCGCATCAAGGCCCAGATTTGTACGGGATCTTGAGTCAGAGGCATTGCTGCTTTGAGGACGAAGAAGCGAATTAGCTAGATGTAAGAGTGATGCGGCAACTGGCATCTGGACACCTGCGATCTCCCCTAGAGTCAATAGTGGTACAAGGCCAGTCTGCGAGTCTTCCACCAGGAAACGATGAGTTAGCGTCGTAGGTGCGATGACTCCTTCGTAAGCTGCGGTTCCCTGTATAGCCGTATGCAGATTCCCGGCAGGGGCACCCAGCGAACCCACTAAATAGTCAACTGTGGACGAAGCCTGTATTCCGAAAGCCTCGGCAGTTTCCAACCGCTCGCGGTCTAACTGCTCAATCACTGCGGCAACACTGGGCGTTGCACCATCTATATAGAATCTGAACTTTTCATCATTCTCGATGCGTGCCGCGTTGAATACCATTGGAACCACATGCAGTGAGAATCCGACGTTGTCGAATCCCGTTGACAGAATGCTATGAACCGCCGATAAATTAAGCTCGGGTACTTGATTCAAGATAGCGTCGATGGAATTTCCCGGAAGGCACGAGACAGAAACCTTCTTCTTCCGGCTGGAAATTGTTACTTTTCCGTCGTGCGCAGCACGGCAGCCAAACGGAGTGGTCGAAGTTTCAGCGACAAGAACGTCTGGGCCGCCGTTTAGCGCGATTTTTCGGGCAACTTCTAAGGCGCCGAGAGTTCCAGGTGAGAGCAGAAGAATATTCTGGGATGGTTCGAGTAATGGAGCGAGGCCTTGAGCGATGTGCCCGAGCGCATTGCCAACGGTGCAAATGATGATGAGTTCTGCGCCGATCACGGCCTCGGCCAGATCAGTAGTTGTTAGTTTGATAGTTCCAGTGCCTTGAATGGCTCCTTGCAACTCGATTTCGCCATGTTGCGAAACTGGAAGCAGCCAGCGTTGCACCTCGTCAGGTGCATTTCTATTCCAAAGTCGAATCGTGTGTCCAGACATTCCGAGAAAGCCTGCAACGGCATGACCCAGGTTGCCTGCTCCTATTACAGTGATCGTTGTCATGGTGCCTTTGTGGTTTGTGGCTGATTGGCCGAATGGGGACTTTTGTTCCATTGGGTGATGATCAACCGATGGTTTATGTGCACTTTTGGTATTTATCGCCATGATGCGCTGCCTGCTGTCCTCGGATACCTGAGGATGCCAGGCAGCGCATGCTGCGGCGCTCTGCGCGATCTAGCCGTTCAGTTGTCAGCTCTCAGGCCTGTGTCAATGGCTGGAAAGTCGGCGTATGGATGAAACTGATGACTGATCTCGCCCATTTGTTACCTGAGGGGTACGCCAGGGCCCAGGGGGAGACCGAGGGCATACCAGAGGCCATAGAAGGCGGTCCACCCGATGAGGATTGAAACGGAAACGGGCAGAGTGAAAGCCATGAGTGTACCGATGCCTGCATCACGCTTATATTTCTGTACATATCCAAGTGCGAGAACGAAATATGCACTCATCGGAGTGATGGCGTTAGTGACCGAGTCACCGATCATGAACGAGACCATGGCCGCTTCAGGCCGTATGCCGTAATACATCATCATCGGCACCAGAATTGGTGCGAATATCGCCCACATCGCTGATCCGCTAGTCACGATCATGTTGGTGAATGCAATCGCCAAAATGATGATCAGCAGCACCAGGAAATGCGGTGCCTGGAGGTCTTGGAGAAGTGCAGCACCGTTCACGGTGAGTACGGATCCCAGGCCAGTCCAGGTGAAGTAGGCCAAGAACTGTGAGACGGCGAAGAAGAGCACCAGTACAGGTGCTATGGCAGCCACTCCAGCGATCATAGCCCGTGGAATGTCACCGAAGCTTTTGTATTTTCCTGTCTTGAATCCGTAAACGGATCCGATAAGGGTGAACAACAGCGAGATGAATACGCCGATCTCAGAGAAAACTACTGACTGGACGAGTTGCTGCCCTGGCTCAATAAATGGGGAATTTGGCACGAACAGTAGCAAGATGACTATAGCTACGAAAACAACAGCTGAAACTAGCGCGGTGATTAGGGCGCGTGTTTCATGCTTTTCGATGTATATGGATTGTGGTCCATCGAGATCGAGAACGTCTCCGGGAACAATCCGAAAATCTTCTCGTTTGCTCAGAACAAGTTCAACAACGAGCGTGATGATCAGCGCGAGTACAAGCGAAGAGGAAGCAGAAAAGAAGTATGTTGCTGCCGGCGTAATTGATGCTTCCGGGGCGATCGTTTGGGCCGCTGCGGAGGCTAGCGAAGACCGTATCGCGTCGGAAGGCGTGATCAAGGGGCTTGCGTTGAATCCTGCGGATACTGAAACGTAGGACACCATGACACCAAGCATGGGGTGCCTTCCAGCGGCACGAAATGCCAAGGCACCCAGCGGGATCATCACCAGATACGCAGCATCCCCCATAATGTGGGCAATCATTCCGCTAAATGCGATGGCGAAGGTGACCCAGCGTTTGGGCAAGCGCACGATAGTGAGGCGCAGGAGCGCTTCAAGGATGCCGCTTTTCTCGGCAACAGAGACACCTAGAAGAACGACGAGGACGATGGCCAGCGGCGGGAAGCCAGCAAAATTATCGAAGGCAGAGGTGACAGCGAAGTTTAGACCGTCAAAAGAAAACAGATTCTGAACCGTGACATCTTTGTCTGAGTTCGGTATTTCAACGGTGGTTCCTGCTAGTGACCAACTCACGATTCCGAGGAGTATGGCCATGACCCAGAAGAGCCAGAACGGATGCGGCAACATGTTGCCTACGCGTTCTACAAAATTAATGAATTTAAGTAATGCTGCCATGGCTCGCCCATTGGTGCGAGTGTCCTGAACCTGGCTCATTTCCGGTCTCCTTTGAACGGATTGATTCTGGCTATTGCTCGCCAAGGCGAGTTGGAATGTGTGCTTCGAGGGAATGGCTTCCACCCTCGAATCGGCCAATGCGGTAGGGGGCCAATAGTTCAGACTTGGTGCCTTCTAGAATTTCGGCAGCAGCTAGTTTCCCCAACAATGGCCCGAGGGTTACTCCGCTATGGCTCACGAGTGTGTAGACATTTGATCCGGCATGTGCGAATCCAGCGATAGGCATGCCATCAGCAGGAAGTGACCTTGCGCTGAGTCGCAGCTCAAAACGTTCAGGTTTGAGGCCGGTTAGCTCAACGAAGCGGTTCTGCAGCTCAACCCCGATAGGATCATCGGCGGTTGGGATCGAAGAAGGATCTGCTTGAGGGTTCAGATCCAACGCCTGGACTACGACTTGTCCTTCGGAGCTTGGGCGTAGATTGAGTGTTGGTTCGTGCACTACTGCTCGAAGATTGAGCTGCGGTACCTGTGCGTAACCTAGAACTCCCACTGTGGCGGATCCTTTTGCGACTTCATCGTGCATTGGAAGGTCGAAGCCGGCGGTCAAAGCTAGGCTTTTGGACCATCGTCCAGCAGCAAGAACAGCACGATCTGCGTGGATAACTTGGCCATCCATAAGTTCAACTGAAACCGATGTGGAATGGTCGGCTATAGAACGGACAACTCCTGGAGTTAACTGCGTCCCTGCTGCTTCGGCAGCAGTGCGTAGATTATGCATGAGCTTTTTAGGGAGAACATATCCTTCTTTGGGGAAGTAGGCGATTAGCGCTGCGTTCTCTCTCGGAGCAATACCGGAGAGCTCTTCAGCTTCGCGCGCATTGACGAGACGGAATGGGTATTGATGTTGTTCGAGCTGCAAAAGCCGCTCTCGCAGACCGGCTTCCTGCGCTGCGTCGGCTATGAAGAGACCACCGGATTCGGTGTACGCAGAGTCCATCCCAAACTCACGATGCAGAACCCGGTGTTCTTCCATGCCGGCTACGTTGAGCTGGTGGTAACTAGGATCAAGTTTTCCGCTGGCGTTAGTCCAGGCATAGCTGGTCTCAGAAGTCCTGCCGAGAATTTCCTGGCTGTCAATGAGTTCAACGCTGGCCCCTTTGCGAGTGAGGTTCAAAGCAGTGCTCAGGCCGAGGATTCCTGAACCGATAACTATGATTCGCATGGTGATTTCCTTCTTATTTAGTGTTTGGTGCAGGAATTTCGAGGAAGAAATCCGCGAGATCGGGTCGGATGAGCGAAGTGGTGGTCTCTAGAATTCGACCATCAGGTGCTTTTAACTCGCGTCGTCGCTGGAGAGCTGGCGTACCTTCAGGCACTCCGAGTAATTCGGAGCGCTGGCCTGTGACACTGACCGGTTCCAAGTAGACCCTGATCGTGTCCACAGCGACGCCAAGCCCAGTCAGATGCTGAAGGATGATGAGGTTCTCCAAATCTGCGTCCAATAGCCGTGGAGCTAGCGCGAAGTAGAGAACGTGCGTCTCGATGGCAACAGGGGCGTCATTGCTGTCTATCTTTCTTCTGACAAGCTCTATCACTGCATCTTCCGGTGATGCCCCAGGTAGTTGAAGTAAGGCGTCGGAAGCAATCGTGACCCGCGAAGATAAAATCTCATGCCTGCCAGCGGTTCCATGCTTGGCATCTTTAATAGAAGCAAATTGGAGTAGATTGATTTGCTGCCTTGTTTCAGACACGAAGGAACCGGAGCCTTTGCGGCGTTCGATAAGTCCAGCATTCATCAAATCGTTGAGTGCCTTTGACGTGGTTGCCCTGCTAACTCCGTATTGTTCCCCGAGTTCGTGCTCGCTCGGCACACGAACACCCGGTGCTAACTCGCCCTGGATAATCTTCTGCTCTAAGTCTCGATAGATAGCCCGATGCATTGTCATGAAGATGACCGTACAGGATATAAGTTGTCATGACAAGATGTTTGGATGAATCAGTATTTCAGGTTGAAGTGTGTGGCGTTTTGATTCGGGTAGTTTGTGAGGCTATTTGGAGAGCGGGCTAGATATGACCAATTCGTAAACGGTTGTGATTGTTAACTTCGTTTGGCGGTTTCTGCGCACCTAATATTGGCGGTTCAACTGATTCCGATCACTAGCGTGGATCGCGCAGCTTCAACAACATCATCGGTAATCGTGTCCAGCTCATTGATTTTCATGACTCGCTGCATCTGTGTGAAGAGTCGATCGATCAGCCGGAAATTACCGCGCGTGATACGGGCGATCGCCGCGACAGCTTGCGTATCGGTGAAGTCCTCCAAGTCCAGAGTTTTTCCGAGGGCACGCCACTTTCGTTGCAGAACGAAATGCAGTTCATCCTGAGCAAGCGGACGGTACTCGTGAGCAAAACCAACACGGCTATAGAGCTGAGGGTATCGACTGAACTGCTTTTCGATGCCAGGCATCCCAATCAGCATCAGCGCGATATTGTTCCTGTCATACCTATCTCGTAGCACTTCTAAGGCAGTGGCGTTGAGTCGCTCCGACTCGTCGACGATGATCAGCTCAACATGCTTGTCTTGATTCATCGGGCCCGTCGTGGCACCTAAAGTATCGAGATGTTGATGGATACAGATCGAGGTCCGGGTGGTGACCAGAGAGAGTTCATCCTTGATTTGCTTAGGCGTCGTCAGAACCCCTGGGGTGAAGAAGACGGTCCGCGTTTTGGCCAGATCCTTGTAGATCTGGAGGTCACTGTCCTCCCGTCGGCCCCATTCCTCTATTAACGCCTCGGCTTTCGGGCTCCAGTTGGCATAACGTTTAGCCGATAGGGTTTTGCCAATTCCAGCTTGTCCATAGCAGACCCCGATAGTCCGCTGCCGACGCACCGCATTGGCGAACTCAGTGAAGCGGCGGTGCTCCTTCGTTGCGATAAAAGTTGTTGGTCCCATTACTCGTCCTCCGCGTAAGTGCGCAGCTTCGTTTTCTTGGTTCGGTGGACCGCCGGATCAGGCTGGGGTGCCTCCGTGGTTGGTTGCCCGGCCGGTAGAAATTCCGCGACGGTGGCGATTCGTTCATTGATTTGTCCGCGCAGCTGACGCTTTCGTGCAGAGCGTGCTTTCTGGATGTCCTTAAAGGTCATGATGGATCGTTCGTGCGTGGGATCCACAGCTTTGCAGATGTGCTGGCCACGATGAAAGACCTGAATCTCGGCAACGTCTCGCGGGTCGTAGCGAAGGATGACGGATTCTCCGACATAGGCAGCCAGCAAGGGAGATATGTAGCGTAGCCCTTGGAAGTGCACCCCATCGCGGTGGACGATTCGAGGTTTGGCGACCGTGAGCAGCAGCAGGTTCAGTTCATCGATGGATTCAGGCAGACGCGGCAACCAGCCGTTGCCCTGCCACGCTTTTTGAGGTGTTTCTTTGATCTCTTGGTGTTCACGCTGGTGGTAATTCTGCCCAATGAACTCACCTAGCGCCGTGTCCAGTTCACTAATCGATAGTCCGGGTTTGGGATTGCGTACGTTGTGCAAGTAACCCGGTAGCCGGGCCAAAAGCTCGGTATTTAACGTACCGAAGAAACGCTCAATCTTTCCTCTGCCCTGTGGCCGGGCTACTGCAGAGAAAGTGATTTCGAAGTGCAGGTCTCTGGCGGCCTGCGCCATGTGGTGGCTCGTGAAATCGGTTCCGTGGTCCACGTAGAGCACATCAGGGATTCCGCACATCGGCCAATCAGCTGTCTTTTTGGGCCAGATCGCCTCACGCAACGCCAATGCCGTATTCAAGGATGAGGGAGCACCGGTGAAGATCATGTACCCGCACAGGGCTCGCGAGTAATCATCCATGATCGTGGTGAGCCACGGGCGAACCGGCCGATGACCAGTGTCAAAAACCAGAATGTCGAGCTCGGTATGATCAGCCTGCCACACCGCGTTCGGACGTTCGGCGCGGCGGCGCCAGACCAGTTCGTACTTATCGCGGTACACCGCCGCGCCTTGCTGCGCCAGTGTCATCATCCCGGGATCTATCTCGCCGACAATCGAGCGGATGGTTGAGTAGGAAACCGGTGCCCATCCCTGGTGGAGCGCCACCTTGTTAGCTTGCTGGTGGATGGCTGCCGTCGTCCTGGGCAGTTTAGCTAAGGCGAGGCCTTCGACCAGCTTCACGAAGTCGCTGGGCATCCGGCGTCCGCGTTTGCCCTGTGCCACCGGTTCCAGACCAGGCTTCCCCTGGAGCTTGAAGCTCTGGTGCCATCGCTGCAGTGTCCTCAGGCCGATATGGTGTTCCTCAGCCAAGACCGTCAGCGGCACTCCGTCTTCGACGTGTTGCCGCAGTATTTCCCAGCGTGCCGTTGCCTTGACCAGGCCGCTGTAAGAGGTTCCTGCTTTCACGGTACTGCTGCCATTCTGGTTTTGTCCCAGCGGTGCGTCCCTGCGCGGTTCGCTTCGCCGGGACATGGCCGATCACAGGCTCTTGACAGAGGCGGATTCTTGGCCCAAGTGGCGGTAGAACGTCGCGCGGCTCCAGCCAACCAGACGTGCTGCGTCTTCGGCGGTGCGTCCCCTGGCGCGGGCATCTTTGGCGATCGCGAGCTTATCGGCAATCACCGCCGGGTCAGAGACCGGCCGGCCGAAACGGGTTCCGGATTGCCGGGCGGCAGCAATGCCGGCATTGACTCGTTCAACGATCAGCTCGCGCTCGTACTCGGCCAACGAGGCCAGCATGTTCAGCATCATCCGCCCGGTCGACGTGGCCGGGTCGATCCCATCGGAAATGGAGCGGACATTCACCCCGCGCTCGCGCAAGAGGTTCACGGTGTTCAAAACATCGATCAGGGATCGCCCGAGCCGGTCTACTCGCCAGACCACCACGGTGTCCCCGGACTGCGCGTACTCGAGCAGTTTCTTCATCCCGGGCCGCTCAATCGCGCTCCGGCTGCCGGACGTCACATCGGCGAACACGTCGCGTTTCTGCACCCCCGCTGCAGCAAGAGCGTCGAGTTGCAAGGCCGCGTCTTGGCTCGAAGTGCTCACTCGTGTGTATCCCAAATGCCTCACCTGCCCAGTGTGACTCAAAAACCCCTGTGCGGCAAGCAGGTAAGACGTTTTACGTTGGGACGAGTTTATAAGACAAATACAGCCCGCGTTTTCCAAGTATTTGATGAGACAAGTTTCTACTCTAGGTAGCGTCTCAAAAAGCTTTAGGTTTTCAAGACGCCTCGCGACCGTCAGCGGTTGGTCTGACCGCTTTCCCCTTTTGGTAGGTGCGCCACTGCGGCTGTAGTGCAGCGAACACCTGAGATTGAATCACCCGAAGTCCTCTGCTTCAGGTGGGTTTCGCTTAGGCGCAGCAGGACAGTTTGGCGATGTCGGTGGTGAAGGCCTTGGCGGCGATCCTGATGCCCTCGGCCATCGTCAGGTAGGGGCTCCAGGCGGCGGCGACCTGTGCGGTGGTCATCCCCGCTTCGAGGATGTAGACGCCGGCGGCGGCCAGTTCTCCGGCGTCCCTGGCGACGGCGGAAATGCCCAGGATCCGTCCGGTGCCGAGCTCGGCGACGACCTTGATGAAGCCGCGGGTGTCGCGGTTGACCACGGCTCGCGGCACGTACTCCAGGGGTAGGACCCGGCACTCGCAGCGGATCCCGGCAGCGACGGCTTCCTTCTCCGTCATGCCGACCGACCCGATGGCGGGACTGGTGAAGGTGACCCGGGGCAGGTGCCGGTAGTCAACCTCGGCGACGGCGTCGGTGAGCGCATTGTCCACGGCCAGGGCGCCGTGGGCCGCGGCGACGTAAACGAACTCCCGGTGTCCGGCCACGTCCCCGGCAGCCCAAATGCGCGGGTTGGACGTGGCCAGGCGGGAATCAATCACGATCTCGCCCGTGGCGCCGGTCTTCACGCCGACGGCGTCAAGATTCAACCCGTCGATGACGGGGCGTCGGCCTGTGGCCACCAGGAGCCGGGATGCCCGGAACGTTTCCCTGCCGCCGGCCACGGATGCCGAGACCAGGACCCCTCCGTTGGCGTGATCGCGCTCCACAGTCTCCGCGGAGGCCCGCCGGACCACCCGGATCCCCTCGTCGGCAAAAACTTCGGCCAATGCCTTGGATGCCTCCGGTTCCTCCTGCGAGGCCAGCCGGGAACGGACCAGCATGGTCACCCGGGAACCGAGCCGGGAGAAAAGCTGCGCCATTTCCAGGGCAACATAGCCCCCGCCCATGATCAGCATTGATTCGGGGACCTCGTCCAGTTCCATCGCCGTCGTCGAGGTCAGGTACCCTGTCTCGTCCAGTCCAGGGACGGGAGGCGTCCAGGGGGCGGAGCCGGTGGCCACGAGATAGTGGTCGGCCTCGATCGTTTTTTCGGCACCGTCCGGGGAGGCGACCCGGAGTCGGGGTTCGTCCTGGGTTCCGGTGAACGAGGCCTCCCCTTCGAGCATGGTCCACCCGTGGTCGGCGGCCAGTTCAATGTACTTTTCCGTTCGCATGCTTTCCACCAGCGCGGCCTTGCTCTGGATCAGGGCCGGCATGTCCACCGGGCCCGCCGAGGCCGCCACCCCGGGGAAGCGGGCCGCGTCCAACGCCACGTGGCGGGCCTCCGCGGCGGCCAGGAGTGCTTTTGAGGGCACGCATCCGGTGTTCACGCATGTCCCGCCCACGGTGCCACGCTCCACCATCACGACGCGCTTGCCCAGTCCGGTGGCCCGGATCGCGGCCGCGAACGCGCCGCCCCCGGAACCAACAATCGCCAGATCGAACCGTTCGTTTGTCATTCCAGCTACCTCTTCCCTGTAGTGCAAAACTTCCTATGCACCATCATGAACCTTCCAGTACAGTGGAAGGTCAAGTGCGGTGACCACTGAAAGGGGAGTCAGCGAACATGAAAATCGGACAACTTGCGCAAGCGACCGGAACCACGACCAAGACCCTGCGCTTCTACGAGGATTCGGGGTTGCTTCCTCCGGCCGAGCGTCTGGCTTCCGGCTACCGGGACTACAGCGACGGTGCCGTGGGGCTGGTCGGGTTCATCCACCGCGGCCAGGCCGCCGGGCTCACCCTCGCCCAGATCCGGCAGATCCTGAAGATCCGCGAACACGGCCAGGCCCCGTGCTCGCACGTCCAAGGTCTGCTGGGGTTGCGGCTCAGGGAGCTCGATGCCCAGATCGCCGAGCTGCTGGTCCTCCGGGAAAGCATTTCCCAGCTCCACGCAAAGGCGAGGGATCCGGAGCCGGACTCCTGCTCCGCCGACCAGGTCTGCCGCTACATCTGAGTGGCAGACCTGGTCGGATGGTGTCGCGGGGTGACGCCCAGCGGCACCCCGCGGGGCCATGAACGCGAAATGCCCCGGTCCCGCAGTCGGTTCGCCGTCCTTCACCACGGTCACTCGGGCATCAACTCCTGCTCGACCGCCCGCGTCGCCTAACATGGGCATGGTGAAAACCCAGAACCTCATTGCACGGATGGAACACCACCAGATCGGCCTGTACCTCGTGGCCATCCTTATCGGCGGCGGCGTCGGGTTCCTTGCCCCCGGCTCGGCCGGAGCATTGGAACACTCGATCAACCCGGTCCTCGGGCTGCTGCTCTACGCAACGTTCCTGGGCATCCCGTTCGCCTCCATCGGCAAGGCCGCCAAGGACCTGCGGTTCATGGGAACCGTGCTGGTGCTGAACTTCATCCTGGTCCCCGTCGTAGTGTTCGGACTGACCCGCTTCATCGCCGGGGACCAGGCCCTGCTGCTCGGGGTGCTGCTGGTCCTGCTGACCCCCTGCATCGACTACGTCATCGTGTTCACCGGCCTGGCCGGCGGGGCCAGCGACAGGCTGCTGGCCGCCGCCCCGGTCTTGATGCTGCTCCAGATGCTGCTGCTGCCCCTCTACCTGCTGCTTTTCGTCGGCCCCGACGTGGCCTCGGCCATCGACCCCGCACCCTTCGTCGAGGCCCTCATCGTCTTGATCCTCATTCCCCTGACGGCGGCAACCCTGACACAGGCGCTGGCGCGCAAGGCCGCGGCGGGCAGGATCATCATGGACATCATGCAGGCCCTGATGGTTCCCCTGATGATGGTGACCCTGGCGGTGGTCGTCGGTTCACAAATCACCGGAGTCGGCCAGGAAGTTGGCTCGCTGCTGGCGGTGGTGCCGCTTTACGCTGCGTTCCTGTTGGTGATGGTGCCGCTGGGAATGCTGGCGGCCAGATGGGCACGTCTCGATGTCGCCGCCACGCGTGCAGTCGTATTTAGCGGCGCGACCCGCAATTCACTGGTCGTGCTCCCGCTCGCCCTCGCCTTGCCCGAACCTCTGGCCCTGGCCGCATTGGTCGTGGTCACCCAGACGCTTGTCGAGCTCATCGGCATGGTCCTCTTCGTCAGGTTTCTGCCCCGGATCATTCGGACTGAACAACACCGTCAACCAGCCTAATTTTGCCCATCCGGGCCACTGCCGCCAAACAATGCCGTGGTTTAACCGCCGCCCCAAGTTGATAGTCACATCTTACTGTGGGCGACGAATGAGTGTTTCATAAACGACCGTTTTTGGGAAGTGGAAACCGCCGATCCGAGCAGCTGCTCGGATCGGCGGTTTTTCAATGTTTTTGTTTTCCCGAAACTTGTGGCTTCGTTCGCTTGGTGGCGGGGTTTTTGCAGCGCTCCGTGGCGGTCTTGTTGCCGCGATCACGCAGGACTGGCTGCAGGTTGGTGTCGCGGTCTGAACCGAGAGGGGTGCGCCCGGTCGGGGCCGTTTGGATCGCTGCCGCTACGTCAGAGTCCGAAGGCTCCGCCGCTGACGAGGATCACGATGCCGAGGCCGATGAGAACGATGGGGAAGAGGATGTGCTCCCAGCGTTCGAGCACTTCGGCGATCGGGGGGCGGGTGGCGACGAACTTTGCCAGGGCCACCAGGACCGCGACGAGCGCGAGGAAGACGATGCAGTAGGCGACTACTGCGAGAGGTTCCACGCTGAGGAAGACAGGGGTGTAGACGCCGATGTTGTCGCCGCCGTTGGCAAGGGTGACGCCTGCGACTGTCCACACGCCGACCTTCTTGCCGGCAACCTTGGCCTCGTCGTCATCGTCGTCATCGTCTCCGCGCCAGGCCTGCCATGCGGCCCAGAGGCCGAGGCCCAGAGGGATGAGACCGAAGTACGGGATGGCTGCCGAGGGCAGGAATGTTCCGGCGCCGATGGTCACCAGGACCGCGGCACCGAGGATGCCGGCGAATCCGAGGTACTGGCCGGCCAGAATGCGGGCGGTAGTGCCGCGCTGGCCTGCCCCTCGCGCGAAGAAGAGGGAGAGCACGATGATGTCGTCGATGTTGGTCGCTGCGAACAGGCCCATCGCCTGCAAGACCGAGGTGAGGATCATGCGCCCACCCCAGCTGCGTCGCATCCGGGAAGCGAGCAGGCGGGATCGATGCACGGGGCGTCTTCGTCCACTGCCAGGGTGGCATCGACCAGTGCCGTCAGCGCCTGCGCCAGGTGCGAATCGGCGATCTCATATCGTGTCCGACGACCCTCGGGCTCGGAGACGACGATCCCGCAATCGCGCAGGCATGCCAGGTGGTTGGACACGTTCGGGCGTGTCAGGTCCAGATCTCGGGCCAGTTCCGCCGGGTAAGCGGGATGGTCGAGCAGGGTCAAGATGATCCGGGATCGAGTGGGGTCGGCCAGTGCACGACCCAGGCGGTTCATCACGTCGAGACGCGAAGCAATAGTCAGCATGCTCTGAACTATACAGCACGCACTGAACACTCGGTCACAGGCGTCAGCCCAGATCGCATGCCCGCAAGGGGGTCCTCATACGAAACACACAAGTCGTTGATTTGGAAGCTGGTCGAAACTCCGAGTTCTCAAAGATGTCGCATTCTCGTATACCCCGCCCGAGAAAAAGCCCGATGACCGGGCGGCAAACGAAACAACCGGCTAAGCCATCATGGCAAATAGTCTTGTCCTGAAATCGGTCGTTTTTGAAACGAACAGTGAACCTGTCAGATTCCGAAGTCGGCTGAACATGAGCCGTTGAAATTCCGGGCTTGTGCAGCCGACTATGGACATAAAAATTTCTGAAGTCGACTGCACGGAGCCGGGTTTTGATCAATAGTCCTCTGCACTAACCTGCACAGAGGGAGTGTGCGGCCCTAGCTGGCTGTTTCATCCGCGCGTTTAATAGCGCGGTAAACAGTGGATCTAGCCACTGAGAAGAGTTCGGCAAGTTCTGCTGTTGTATGGTTCCCCGCATAATGTAGCTCCACTAGATGGGCTTCTTGTTTCTTGGAGAGTTTGGGCTGTTTGCCGCGCAGTTTGCCCTTTGCTTTGGCAACGGCCATGCCCTCGCGGGTACGTGCACGGATCAGGTCTGCCTCAAATTCGGCAACCATAGCCAGGACATTGAAGAGTAGCTTGCCTACGGGGTCGGTGGGGTCATGGACAGATCCGCCGATGCTGAGCTTCACCTCACGGCGGGTGAGTTCGTCAACGATGTCTTTTGCGTCGCGTAATGAGCGTGCCAGCCGGTCGAGTTTAGTCACTACCAGCGTATCCCCATTGCGGCAGGCGGCCAATGCTTCGCTGAGTCCTGGCCGTGCTCTATTCGTGCCGGTGAGGCCTTGGTCGGTGAATACCTTCTCAGGTGGCACGCCCGAGGCCATGAGCGCGTTCTTTTGGGCTGTGAGGTCTTGGTCGTTAGTGGATACGCGCGAGTATCCGATCAGGAGTCCGGTCATGATTTGGAGTGTACCGTTTAGCGCCCCTTCACCGGGCATTTTATCGGGCGGGGCATATGGGAATCGGGCAATCGCTGAAACTCGCCAAATTTATTAGTGTCCGAAGCCGTCTGTAGTTGTACCGGTGAACGACCGGCTTGTGGGACATCTTCAGTGAACGGTTCACCATTCACGAAACGTGACCTGTCCCACCCAATCGGTACTATTGACACAGGTTCTCGAGAAAGCAGTACTATGACGGTCGATTCACGCACGGTCTTTGTCATCCACGGTCGCAATGAAGCCGCTAGGAAGGCTCTCTTCGATTTTTTGAGATCGATTGGACTTAATCCGCTTGAATGGTCTCAAGCCATCGCGATGACCGGCCAGGGATCCCCTTACATTGGAGATGTCCTGAACGCCGCTTTTGGTGCTGCCAGTGCCGTTGTCGTCCTTCAAACCCCCGACGACATTGCCCACCTCCATGAGTCGCTGACCTACCCTGGCGACCCTGAGTGCTCCCCGCAGATGCAGCCCCGCCCGAACGTGCTATTCGAGGCGGGCATGGCGATGGGCCGCGATTCAGATCGCACTGTCATTGTCGAGCTTGGCCAGATTAAAAGCTTCAGCGACATCCACGGAAGGCACGTGGTGCGGCTAGATAACTCCACGCAGAAGCGCCAGGAACTCGCGACGCGCCTGCGGACGGCTGGGTGTTCCGTAAACACTGATGGAACTGACTGGCACACTGCCGGCGACCTCACACCGCCCTCCGCACCTGGTGCAGGGCTTCCCCTGGGGCGGCGACTCCCTTCGTCTGAAACTTCCGGGCGCCCTCGCTTGTCTGCGCGGTTGTACGAGCGTGGCGGCAACAAGATGAGTGACGTGATCGTAACGAACAATGGTCCGGGCGATGTCTTCGAGCTCGATGTGAAACCAGCGGAAGGTGAAGACCAACATATGTACAGACAAGATGACTTTTTCCCGGTCCCCACCCTGCCACAAGGAAAATCTTTCGTTGCGCTGGAGCGGATGCCTCTGGGTCTCGGAGACTCGTCCAAGCCTTACTTCAATATTGTAATTACCGGCAAGACATCCGATGGCGTAGTGATAGAACAAACCGAGTTTGTGAGTGGTTCCTAATGGATATACCGATGACATTGCCTCTCGATCACGACGGCTTTCTTCGCCGCGAGTGTCCTCACTGCGAACAAGAATTCAAATGGCACCATGGCCCTGCTAGTGAAGAAGCGGAACAAGAAAACGATCCTGACACGTACTACTGCCCGCTATGCGGACACCCTGCCGGGCTGGACTCGTGGTGGACGCAGGTTCAGATCGACCAAATTCAGCATGCCGCCTTGCCAGCAGCGCTGCAAGCTATGGAGCAAGAACTAAGTGGCATGTTTCGAGGTGCCTCCAAAAAGCACTTCTCTCTGGAGCAAACCGGTTCTTTTGATACCGCCGAGGCACCTACGCCGCTCGTGGAGATGGATGACATGACGATTATTATCTCCCCATGCCATGCTTACGAACCGGTCAAGATCCCTGAAATTGCGACTAGCCCCTTCTACTGCTTAGTTTGCGGGTCCCCCTTCGCTGTGTAAACCAGGCCAATGGCCCACCACTCCTGAATCCACACGCGCGGAGAACTATCCAATGTGACACATAGCAAGACGGAAGAACCTGGGGCCGAGCCATGACTATGTCTTGATGTTGCCGTCCCACTCACCGTTCCTCAATGGGCACTGAAGTGCCGCTCGAAAAAATATTGACCGGCTGCTACCCGCCCTTTCAACGGAACTGCAATAGCCAAACCGAATAACCCCTGAAGTTGGATCCGAAGGACCTAGTGAACACCGTCCCGATAGACGCATCAACTATCATGCATTACGATAAACGATAATAACGAATATCGTAAAGGTGGTAAATGGTGCATAAGCTTCTTATTGGAACTCGACGTGTCGTCACTTCAGGTTCGCTCGCTATCGTTGCCTTGCTGACACTGGTTATCGGATGCTACGTCGGATACCAAGCTTGGCAGCGGATTTTCGAAGTCCAAGCCGGTAAATTGAACTTCTCCGTCCCATCCTTCCAGCCCGTTGATGCAGGAAGCCTGGACTCAAACGTAGTCGAACTTCAAGTCGAAACGCTCCGCGTGCAGGTAACCAACATCGACTCATCAATACTAGCCCTCTTTATCTCTTCGGCAGCGCTTACCGCGGCAGCAGTTCTATTCACTACGATTACCGTCGTGTTCCTGTGCTATCGATTGATCAGAGGAGCACCTTTCGCTGGCGGGTTCGCGTGGCTAGTAGCAATCTCTGGGTTCACAGCATTGGCAACCGGGGCACTGGGACCCGTACTTGAAGGAACAGCAAAGCAAGCCGCTGTTTCACAGCTGTCCGGAGTCGGTTCGGAAGGCAGCCCCCTGGCCGTTGGCGATCTCATGTATTACGCCAGCTCAAGCTTTAATCTGATGCCTGTGTGCGTCGGATTGATCGCCCTATTGCTAACTGCTGTATTTCGGACTGGCGATGCGCTGAACCGCGACGCAAAAGGACTTGTCTAGTGGCCAAGACGCGTAAACAGGCCGAAGAAGCACTGATCGTTTGCCATTTGGACGAACTGCTTAAAAATGCGGACATGACATTGACAGAGCTCAGCAAACGAGTGGACGTCAGCGTTGTCAATCTGTCCTTACTCAAAAACGGGCATGCCAAAGCCATTCGTTTCACGACTCTGAGAGCCATTTGCCATGCCCTTGAATGCGATGTCGGTGACCTTCTCACCGTTTACCGGAGCTAAGGAGAGACACCGGTGCAAGCAGTAATGCGCGAAGCGAAGGGCACCGAAACGCAAACCGTCAGCGTCCTGGAGAACACACTGCGATTGCGGAACATCAGTCTCGACCAGGCCGCTCAACGCACCGGCGTACCGGTCGAGGATCTGCATAAGTTGTGCATCGGTGATGCCACGGGCATCAGGCTTTCCACGCTGGCAGTACTTTGTTCCAAGCTCGATTGCGATCCTGATGATGTGCTGCAGGTTGACCCCCTGGCTCCACCCGCGACCAAGTTGCGGGGTGGAATTTTCCGACGGGCTTGGGACTACCAATCACGCTGGATGAGCGTATTCGCGCTCTTCTTTTCTGCGCTTATTAGCTTCTGCTTTTTGGCTGGACTCGTAAGTCAGGTCAACCCTGTCGATTTCTATGTCTACCACTATGGGGCAGGGCTGGCGGCAGCGGGTGAGAACATCTACGCCGGTAACATCCATGGAAACGACATGCCAACCGAGGGACTGCCCTTTACCTACACTCCATTTGCTGCATTAGCTTTCCTTCCGCTAAACGTCCTTGCAGTTGATACAGCGTACTTGATCTGGTCTATCGCTTCAGCGATGACGATGGGGCTCGTTCTGCGCAGCCTGCTGCCGTCGAAGCATCGCAATCAGCCCGTACTTGTCGGCATCGTCGGATTCATTGCGTCTTGCAGCATCGTTATGGCCGGCCACATCATCTTCGGCCAAATCAATGTCTTCCTGATGGCCCTGGTACTTATCGACATAGGGCGGAATTCTGAGAATCGAATTCTGCGGTTCATTCCCCGGGGCGTACTGGTGGGAGTTGCGGCGGCAGTGAAACTCACGCCAGCTCTTTTCATCGTTTACTTCGTCGTCACTGGACAGAAACGGGCTGCCTTGAACAGCTCCATGGCTGCTCTCACGGCGACAGCTGTTGCAGCATTCGCTTATCCAACCATGAGCATCGATTTTGCCACTCGAGTGCTGTGGAATCTATCTGATCGGGTCTCCCTCGACGGACTATTCGCCACATCGGGAAACAACTCCATCCAAGGCGCGTTCGCGGCTTTAGGGGATTGGACAGCCGTTCCAGCTCTGGCTACTACTCTGATCATTGCCGTGCTTGGACTCTATGCGGCTGCGAGTGTTTTTCGTCGGGGCGGCAATATCCAAGCAGCGATCGTCGTTGGCCTGACCGCTTGCATGGTCTCTCCTGTAAGTTGGATGCACCATTGGGTGTATCTGCTGCCCGGGCTACTAGTGCTCTGGGATCGTGGCGGAACAAAGGTGCGGAATTTCTGCCTTGCCAGTGGACTAATTCTTGTTGCGACCGGGCCAAACCTTGGTGATGCGCTTTTCAGTCTCAACGCGCCGGCATTGTTTCCTCTGGCGGTGGTGTTGCGTGAATCATTGCTACTCATAGGGGTATGCATTGTTGCACTTTTGGTTCAACAAGCCCATACGCGGGTCACTGGCCCCATATTGAACGAGTCTGTAAGCCGTTGATTCAGCTTTAGTCGTTGGATCGGGTTAAGGCAGGGCATGAAGACGATTAGTTGATACATTCGTGTTCTCAGACCTTGCAGGCGCTGGAATGGCTGACCTTCAGTTTTGTGAACGCGCAACACCAGATCTCTTCCGCAGGTGTGCGAGATGTCCCGCAGAAGGTTCGGCAAAAGGAACAGTCATCTGCACTAGCAGCACCGTTGAAGCTAGTGCTGAAGGATCTTTTCTAGCTGAGCTGTATTTAGCTTGCGGTCAGCGTAAATGAGTCGGATAGCTTCGCCATCTACATTTCCGATGTCTGAACCCCGATAAGCCACTTCAAGTCCGACCTTTTCAGCGATGCGAGCGGACGCCGCATTGTGCTCAAGTAGGAATGCAATGATCGGCAGATCAGGTCGACTTAACAACGCCTGGCGCGATGCTTCTAATGCAACCTCTGTTGCATACCCACGACCTTGCGCTTCAACTGCGAACCGGTAACCAAGATTCCAGAAAGTAGCTCGTTTGAGCGAGCAACCAGCGTAACCAATAACTTGGTATTCGTTCGGCTCACGAACTATCCACGGACCCAGCGAATCTCTTTCCCACGACTCGATCCAAGAGTTGAGCATCGCTTCGGTTTCGCGGATTGATGAATGGCGTTTGGACGGTGCATGGGTCCACACCCGTGGGTCACTGAAGATTTGATGCACGTCTTGGATGTCTTCAAAAGTGGGTCGCGCGAGGTGCAGTCGTTTTGTTTCTGCTTGCATCCCGCAACTCTATCGGAGGTTCAGGACACTTTATGCGGAGCTGTCCCAGTCAAGGTTCGACCTATGGGATCGCTGAATCAGCTTTAGTGGAGAAGTTTCTGGTCGACGCTAGGCTAGTCGCATGATGACAGTTATTTCAGCGCCAGCGGATCTCGTCGTAGCAACCAATATAGGTGTGGGCGTCCGATTTGCTGGTATCGAATCGATTGCAGATGTTCCCATCGTTTCTGACGAATGGCTGGGGAAAGAAGGACTTAGGCTCTATCTTCAGGGAATACGTAGCGACGAAACTCGGCAACGCGACGCTCGCTTCGAAGAACAACTAAACCAATGGGGTGCGCTTCGAGAACTCTCTGGAGTCGAAGCTGCAGGAGACCCGCCCTCAATGCCCGGACAGCTCGTTCTTGGAGTAGTTGGAGCGGTTATCTCGGATGACGTAGGCACCACATATCGGTTGAGCGCTGGACAGGTTGCTGGGGGCATGTCCGGCTGGGAATCCACTTGGGTATATCTTCCCGCACCTCCAAAAACGGCACGGGTTCTCACTCTCGAATTCACCGTTAATGGCGGGCCAACCGGCAAGATCTGCAAAATTCAACTGGACTGACCTAGAGGATTCTCGCATAGCGTTCCTCTTGCGGGCGGCAGTGCTGTGGACTATGGACAGAAGTGCTGAGGACTTCGGAAACTGACACGAACCCCGGCGACACGCCGGGGTTTTTTCTTTCAGAAACGTCTTTCAAAACTGAAACGCTGCACAACCAGGCTGTGTACCGTTTTTGATATGGCAGTCATTGGATATGCGCGAGTGAGCACGCGCGAGCAGAACCCGCAGGCGCAAGCCGCCGAGCTGCGCGCGGCCGGGGCCGAACAGATATTTACTGACCGTGGGGAGTCGAGCCGGGAAGCTGCGCGGCCGCAGTGGCTCGCGTGCAAGGCGCAATTGCAGTCGGGGGATACTTTGGTCATCCGTGCCCTGGATCGAGTGGCAGGTGAAGAGCGGATGGCCATTGAGATTATCCGTGAGCTGGGGGAGCGTGGCGTGAGGATCAAGAGTCTTACCGAGCCATTCTTGGACGTGGGCATATCTACGCCGATGGGTGAAGCCATTGTGGGCATCATGGCGGTTATGGCCCAGTTGCGCGTTTCTATGATCCGGGAGAATACCCGCCGAGGTTTAGCGCACGCGCGCGCCCAGGGGAAAGTCGGAGGGCGGCCGCGCGTCATGGATGCAGACCGCACCGCCACGGCGCGGCAGCTGCGCGAGGAAGGGAAAAGCTACGCGCAGATCGGCAAGATTCTTGGTGTCAGCGCAGCGAGCATTTACCGGTCATTGACGAATGAAAACCCTTGATCCACAATGATAACTAATGTTATATTTGAAGTGAGGAAATGTTTGTTTCGAGGTTTAGGAGGTTGTCATGAGCCAGCTAATGGAACGGCCGCAGCATGATGAAATGCGCGCGCAGCTGCTGAAAGCTCGGCAGCGTGTAGAGGTTGATGCGCTGGACTACAAGCGCACTTTGAAGGCTGCTGCTGGTGGCATGACTCAGCGTGAGATGGCGGCGCTGCTGGGTATGTCCCAGCCGGCCGTGGCGAAGGCGTTGCAGCGTGCCCAGGCGGTGCCGGAGGTAGTTGGCGAGTTCAACGCTGCAAGCCCTTATGAAGTGTGCCAGCGGTACGCGGCCGGGTTTATTGACCGTGAGGAGCTGGTGCGTCTGCTGGTCGATTGGCCGTATAAGCCGACCCCCTGGGCGAATGAGTACGGCGAGTACGAAGAGAGCCTGGATGGAACTTGGGAAGAAGTGGGCGACGCGCTGCGGCATGAGCTGATTGATGCTGCTACTTACGATGAAGTTTTGATGAAGACGGCCGATTAGGCGGCGAGCAACCGAAGGGTGAATCGTTGGCTAACGACGAATCAATAGAACGACATTACGCGGCGCTGCGCCAAGTGCTGGCTGATCCTGATATGAACCCGCGCGGGGCATATTCGACGATCAGACGAGAGCAGTATTTTATTCAAAGCGGATCGCGTCCGCGTGCCATGTCGGAGCGGGAACTTCTGCATAAGAAGTGGATGCAAGAGGTTGTTGCTGACTCGGCTAAGCGCGGAGAAATCAAGCACGAGGGAAGAGCCATTGTGATGGCTGGACCGCTCGGAGCTGGCAAAGGAACCGTGCAACGAGAGCGCTTGAATGACGTTCCTGGTTACGTTCAGTGTGACCCGGATATGTTCAAAGAGAAGATCATCCAGCACGAGCTAGAGAGCGGGAATCTTGATCGGTTGAAAACTCCATTGGTGAAAGAACTTGAAGCCCAGGGGCACAAGTTCGCACCAATGGAGTTTGCTGCGCTAGTGCATGAAGAATCATCCATGCTCAGCGCCAAACTGCAAAAGGACTTGCGCAAGGACGGCACGAACTACGTCATTGATACCGTGCTCAAATCGCAAGGTTCAGCTAAGGAAGTTGCCGCCACATTGGACAAGCGTGGATACACCTATGATGTGGTGAGCGTGCAGGCGACGTTCGAGGAATCCAAGGCTGGAAACTATGGACGTTGGCAGGCAGGGCGCGAAGCGTTTGAGCGCGGAGAGAGTCACCTTGGCGGCCGCCCAGTGCCATCAGATTTCGCGAATAATTTGGTCACGCCAGAAGGCAAGTCTGCTACCGAGGAATCGGCAAAGTGGTTGGCTGAGAACGGCAAGGGTGTTGTGAGCTTTACCCAGTACCGGCGAGGATCGAGCACGCCGGAGATTGACCAGGTGAAGCAAGACGGTAACCTTCTTGACCGGGGGGTACAGGAAAAACCGACTCATGAAAAAGATGCCAAGGGGTCTGCTGAAGGTTTGGTTGACACCAAGGTTTACGCTGCCAGAGCGACAGACTCGATCATTGTAGCCTCGAACTGGATCGGGGTCATTCTCCCCAAACCTCTTTGCTTACGCTTGCGATGATACTTCCCCTCCAACCATCCAATAATTGCCAGACGAAGTTGTTGGCGGGAGGACCACCAGCGCCGGTCCAGCACGTTCTTCTGCAACAGACTGAAAAACGACTCCATGGCCGCATTATCACCGGCTGCCCCGACCCTGCCCATCGAACCGACCAGCCCGTGACGTTCCCGCGTTTGAGTGAATTTCCTGGACCGGAACTGGCTGCCGCGGTCACTGTGGACTGTGACTCCACGTGGGTCGCCACGGTGCGCCACTGCCATTTCCACCGCATTGACGGCCAGATGGGCCTCCAATCCGCGAATCCATCGAGTACCTCACGATTCGATTGCTGAACACGTCCTTGATCGCGCATAGATACAGCTTTCCTTCGCTCGTATGGTGCTCGGTAATATCGGTCAGCCACAACTGGTTAGGCTGATCAGCGGTGAAGCTCCGCTGCACCAAATCGTCATGCACCGTAGGGCCCGCCGGGACGTGCTTGCGCTGGCGTTTGCTGATCACTGAGCGGATCCCTGCCTTGCGGCATAACCGCCAGACCTTCGGCTCTGAGACCTGGTAGCCGGCGTCTTCCAGATCATCGGCCAGCACACGGTACCCGCCCTCGGGATCCTCCTCGTGAAGCTCGTGCAGCTTGCCGATCAGCTCCCGCTCTTCGATTTCCCGGGCAGAGACAGGGCTCTTCAACCACTTGTAGTACGCCTGGGTGCTGAATCCCAAGACCCTACACGTCACCGCCACAGGAATATGTTTCCTACCTGTTCTGGCGGCTAATTCTTGGACGAGCGGGCCCATTATTTTGGGGAACGAATATGCGGCTGGGAGAGGTAGGCTGCGGCCTTGCGCAGCACTTCGTTCTCCATTTCGAGCTCCAGGATGCGTTTGAGAGCTTGGGACATTTCTTTGCGCTCGTCAGCATCAAAGGTGGGGCCATTCCGTGGGATTGGTAGCGGGCATCGCGGACCCAGGTTTGCAGGGCTGTCTTGGAGACTCCCAGATCTGCTGCGACTTGCTTCTGGGAGATCCCCGATTCGACGAGCGCGACGGCGTCCTTCTTGAATTCTTCGGTGAAGATTCTTGGCATGGTGTTTTGTTCCTTCGTTTGAGCATAACCATAGCTGGGTTATGCGGTCGAAGTGTCAACCAAACCTTCAGCAGACCCACATCGAAGTTTGGTGTAACTGGAAACGACCGTGTGCAACTAATGGCGGGCTCAGCCTTTAGGCAGTTCTGGATTTTTACCAGGAAAGTAATTCCTTGGCTTTGGAGGGTTGAGAAATCTTAGAAAAGATCAAAGATCGTGTCTCAAAAACTTGACCAGCTCATTTTCAGAGAGTGGCGTAGCTTGGTGACATGACAGGTTTGGCGTCTCGCGGCACCCGTTATCTAGCTTCACAGCAGAAAGGCGATGCTACATGGTTCAGCTGCTAAATGTCGGTGGAAGATGCAATCCTGGTATGAGTAAAACTATTGCATCAGTGAAATGGGGAAAATTATGTCTCTGATTGGACATCAAGAACGCTTGCCAGATGGGCAACTGACATTGGCTGATTTGTGGCCTGAAGAGAAAACCAAGATTGTTATTGCCGGCCTCAATCCGGCTCCGCCCAGTGTGGCTGCAGGCCACTATTACCAGGGACGCAACGGCAAGCAGATGCTGAGCCGAGTTGCCTCGGCCATGTTCGATCCGGAGTGCCTTCAGGGCGAGCATTTGGATGATGCGTTGGTGGCCATGGGTATCGGATTCACTGATTTAGTGAAAGCCCCGACTGTGGGGGAGAAAGATGTTAGCGAGCGGCAACTTGTGGAGTCCTTGCCGGAGTTAGAGCAGAAGCTTGCAGAGCGGGATGTGCGTTTGGTGATCAGCATTTATCGTCATGCGGGTTTGCGGCTCTTAGGGCGGAAGAAGTTGAAGCGCCCTGGATTACAAGATGAGCTGACCAATTGGGGCGCGCGGGTGTTCATCACGCCGAACCCTTATGGCTCTGTAGAGCAGACCCGTCCTGTGTATGAGCAGTTGGGGCATGAAGTTTATGGGATCCAGACTGAGCCGGTCTTCCAACGGAGGTTGCCGACGGACTGGGTCGATTTTTATGAGACTGTGTACAAGGTGGCTAGATTCAGTTCAATGAGCTTGGATGAAATCACGTTGAGCATGTATGACGATGAAGTGAAGGCGAAGTTGGGTGCTTTGCCAACTCCACCGTGGCGACTGAATAAGTAGACTAGGCAGATCCCTCAGGACCTGGCAACAGAGAGATCTTGAAAGCTTCTCCGACCTGGCTTGCTCCAGCCGGGATAGAAGCGGAGTTACGCGTCAGTTTCAGTTTCAGATGGTCCGAGCGAAAGAGCTTGTCGATCCGAGTATCATCTTCGCGATCGTCCCACGCGGAACGTTCATTAACGGTGGAAGATTTAGCGGCCAAAATGATGTCATTGAGGCCATAAAATATTCGTGGCGCCTCGTGGCTCAACACCGCCCTAAGTGAAGATATCTCACGACCGAGGGTGCCTTGGATCAAGTACTGGCCCTTTTCTTGGTCGATGATATTGAATTAGGCGTTGCCGCATTCAGCTGTAAAAACTTCCTGGACGGTTCATGCGATTTCAAAGATCGCCCAGGCTCAAGTCCGGTCGTTGAAGGTTGCATGTGTTGTGAAGGTTGCAAACTTGATCCAAGTCGGGGTATCGGCCGACACTGCTGATTGAGCCGAGCTTCGTCGTATCGAGGTCCTGCACTTTCAAGAAATGTAAGACATTGCTAGACCATGCGAGCACTCCAATGACTAGAGGCTAGAGAGTTCGATGTTGCCGCCGAATCAGCGCAGACGGTGACTGAATCCGTGTCGGCTCCGGAGTCAGAGCCACTGACAGAGACGACTGGCGAAGGAAGCGAGCTCGCGGAGCGTGCCGATACGTCAATTGACGTCGCAGTTGAAGACGAAGATCCTAGTTGGGCTCAAATCGACGCATTCATGCCCGAAGGCAGTGGAGACTGAGATGAAGCCCAGTGGGAAGCTTTCGATGGAACTGAACCGTCTCATAGATGAAGCGCTGGCTGACGAAAACGACTGGGAAGATGAATTCGCGCTATCGGATGAAGAGTAGGCTTTCTTGGATTCCATCGCCGAAAGTATTGAAACCGATGAAGATGCCGCTGAACTCCAGACATCCCTGGAGGAAGACTTTGCCCATGATCCGGAGCTGCGAGCGTATTACCTTGAAATGTTCTTCGGCATCCAGCCAGAGAATGGCAACAGGCTTGAAGAACTAATTTCCGAGGAGGAGCCAATTCCTTCTGTGAATGAGTCTCCGAGTGCTAGCGTCGAAATCAAGCCTGCAGGTGGAATCGGCGAAGCCGCTTCAGTCGCAAAGCAGGCCCACAAGAAGAACGCTGAAGCCGCTGCGCCAGCTCTTGCGAACACCGGCTTTGACGGTTTCACAGATGTCATCGCGGGGCTACTCGTGGCCCTCGCTGGTGTCGTCCTTGTTGCCCTTGGACGCAGAAAGTCGACCAAGCACTAAAACGACCTGAAGCTGTTCGGCCACCGTCTTTGAGTCGGTGGCCGAACAGCTTCAATTCTTTAATTGGGAGTTTTTATCCAACCGATGCCAAGCGCGGTTGTGGTAAACCAGTCCGTTGCCGGGCTGGCCGGGTTCGCTATCGCGTTCAATGTGCGACTGAAGCGCTCGAGCCACAAAAACTGTGGATGTTCCTGCCTGAACTCGCTCGATGACCGCGCAACGAACCCAGGCCCTGACGCCATCGAATACCGGTTCGCCAGTGCTCAGCCTTGACCACGTTTGCTTCTGTGCGAAGCGGTCGATCCCACTGGTTGCCCCCAATTTAGCAACCTCGATGTCATGCGCATCCAAGCTGTGAACTATAAGAGATGTTGCGCGGGTGAGCACGTCGGCTGCCGAAGACAGCGCAGAAATCGAGAAGACGAGCAATGGCGGATCAACGCTGATCGAAGCCACGGACGTTGCCGTGAGGGCAACTGGTCCGTCTCCGGCATCGGCGGTTATCAGGCTGACGCCACCCGGGTGCCCACGAAAGACTGCTTTGAAGTCTTCCGCGGGCAACGAGGGCGTCGCGGAATCCGACACTTTAGACGCGGGCACCAACAAGCTCCTCGCGCAGGATGCTAGCCCCTGCGCTGAGCGCGCTGAGCTTGGCCAGGGCTACCTCACGGCGGAATGGCGCCATGCCGCAGTTGGTGCTGGCGATCAGTTTGTCAGCATCGACAAATTCGAGCGCGTTGCGCAGAGTCTGCGCTACTTCGTTCGCAGTTTCCACAGAGTCATTGGCCACGTCGATAGCGCCGAGCATCACTCGCTTGCCGCGGACCAATTCGACGACCTCCAGCGGGACATTCGAATGGTGGGATTCCAAGGAAACGGTATCGATGGAAGAAGCCTGCAACAGCGGGAAGGACTTCTCGTAGTGGCGCCACTGGGTGCCGAGAGTGGCTTTCCAATCATTGTTCGCCTTGATGCCGTAGCCAAAGCAGATGTGGACCACGGTCTCGGCTTTAAGGCCCTGGCAGGCACGCTCCAAAGCTGCGATGCCCCAGTCGGCCACTTCATCGAAAAAGACGTTGAAGGCAGGCTCATCGAACTGGATGACATCCACCCCGGCGGCCTCAAGCTCGCGGGCTTCCTGATTCAGAATGGTCGCGAATTCCCAGGCCAGCTTCTCGCGGCTGCGGTAGTGCGCATCGTACAAGGTGTCGACCATGGTCATCGGGCCAGGAAGGGTCCACTTGATCTGCCTGTCGGTACAGGAACGCAAGAACTGCGCGTCCTGAACGAATACCGGCTTTTCACGTTCAACGGCACCGACGACGGTGGGGACACTGGCGTCGTAGCGGTTGCGGATGCGCACGGTCTCGCGCTTCTCGAAGTCGACACCGCTCAGGTGCTCGATGAATGTGGTGACAAAGTGCTGGCGCGACTGCTCGCCGTCGGAAATGATGTCGATGCCGCGCTGGGCCTGCTCGAGCACCGCTGCACGCATGGCGTCTTGCTGCCCTTCGCGCAATTGCTCGCCCTCAAGTTTCCAAGGGGACCATAGCTTTTCAGGTTCGGCGAGCCATGAAGGCTTGGGCAGGCTGCCGACAATTGACGTGGGGATAAGCGGGGAAGTCATAGGGGAATCTTTCTGGATCTTAGGCGACGGGTGTCGGGCAGGAAGCGGACCACTGATCGAGCAGTTGGCGATTTGGGATGATGAAATGCTCTTCGGTGAACTTGCCTTGGATCTTGCCCAATTGGGTTCTTTCTTCGCGGTCATAGTAGACGCGGGTGGGGGAGAAATCCTCGGCGCCAAGGCTCGGGTGGTACACAGCCGGAGCCGCCGAATTGGCGTTGTAGATCTCCGGGCGGTAGATCTTCTGGAAGGTCTCCATGGTGCTGATCAGGCTGATCAGCTGCAGATTGGTGTAATCATTGAGCAGGTCGCCACGGAAGTAGAAGGCCAGTGGCGCAACAGCACCCTGCGGCATGAAGTAGCGCACGCTCAAGCCCATTTTGCCGAAGTACGCGTCGGTCAATGAATTTTCATCCTGCTGGTATTCCAAGCCGAGCACTGGATGGCTGTTGCCGGTGCGGAAATAGGTCTTGGAAGTCGAGACGCTGATGCAGACCACCGGCAGCTGGGCAAAACGCTCACGGTATGCCTGTGAGTTCAAAAAATGCTGGAAGAGCTGTCCGTGGAGATCACCAAAATCTTCTGGAAGCACCGGAGCTCCGCTGTCATTGCACGAAGCTGGAAGCACCACGCTGAAGTCGTAATCGCGGACATAAGAAGAAAAATTATTGCCCACCATGCCTTGGGACCGAGTGTCGGTGAGTTTATCCACGATCGTGGTTTCAAGCACTTCTAAAAGAGGAAATTGCTGGTCGGTATTATCGGCAGAAAAATGCACATTTGCGGAAATGATTTCCAATTCAAGAGAATAGCGATCGCCCTGAGGATTGTCCCAGTGAGCCAAGGAATTGAACCGACGGTTGATCATTGTCAGGGCATTGCGCAGGTTCTCTTCGCGGCGCTCTCCGCGTGCCAAATTAGCGAAGTTTGTCGTGGTGCGCGAATTTGTCGAAGGGGAGTAATTCTCGTCGAATCTGGTGGTGCTAATGCTGAAATTTAATGCGTCTGCCATGATGGCCAATCTGTATTTGGGAGGCCTGGGCAGGCCGAGGGGAAGTCGATGCGTCAATCATGCAGGGAGATTCTTGATATCGGGTAACTCGATATAACTATGGATTGATATAGACTCTGGCTATGGTTCAGGGAACGAATGGTCTGACACTGCAGCAGCTTCGCTATTTTGTGGCGGTGGCCTCCGAGGGGTCCATCTCCGCGGCGGCCGACCTCATTTACGTCGCACAGCCCAGCATGTCCTCAGCGATGAAGGAGCTTGAATCGCGAGTGGGGCGCACCTTGCTGATGCGTTCGGCCAGGGGAGTGACGCTCACCGCCGAAGGCGCAGAATTCCTTGGCTACGCCCGGCAGGTGCTCGAGCAGGTGGAGCTTCTTGAACATCGCTATCTCGGTCGCCCCTCGGCCCGGCGGCTGCTGGGCGTCTCCACCCAGCACTACTCCTTTTCGGTGGATGCTTTTGTTCGGATGGTGCAGGCCAGCGGGGCCGAGGAATACCAGTTTTCGCTGCGCGAGACCCGCACCGAACAGATCATCGAGGACGTGCGCACGCTGCGCAGCGACATCGGGATCCTGTACCGCAACGACTTCAACCGGAAGGTCATCGACAAGCTGCTGCGCGAATCGCGGCTGGTCTTCCACCCGCTGTTCCTGGCCGATCCGCACATTTTCATCTCGCGCAGCAACCCGCTGGCCACCCGAACCCAGGTCACGCTCGAAGACCTCGAAGACCTGCCCCGGCTGACCTTCGACCAAGGCGCGAATAATTCCTTCTACTTCGCCGAGGAGGTGCTCTCCACGCGCTCCAGCCAGCGCGAAATCCAGGTCTCGGACCGCGCCACCATCTTCAACCTGATGATCGGCTTGGGCGGGTACACGATTTCCACCGGCATCATCAGCGACGAGCTGGACCCCTCCATCGTGGCTATCCCGCTGGCCATCGAGGAGCGCATCGAGATCGGGTGGATTGATCACGCCGCCATTCCGCTCACCGACCAGGCCCAGCGCTACCTGCAAGAAGTGCGAACGGTGGTCGCCAGCTTCGGGGTAGAAGTGCTCGGCTGAGCCGCCAGCGGCGTAACTCCCGGTCATCGAGCACCGGCACATCGTCACAAACTTCCAGCAAAACCTCTACATCACGCCGATTCATCTCAAAAGCTCGCGTCATAAAAGGGGTCCGGCCCCCGCGTCATCATGACAAGGCGACGACATATGAAGCGTAGCGGCCTTGTATGAAGCCGGCCGCCGGATACCGCTTGCACCGTTTGCGGCGGATAGCCAACCATGGAAGAACAACCCATCAAGAGCGGCTGAGAGATCTGGCTCGGAGACGCCGCAGCAACCATCGGGAAACCGAAAGGTGCTACCGCCAGGAACGATGGAGCAGTTCCGAACGCGTTTTCGCGTACTGTGCTTCGTGCCGCCGCACGATGCCAATCGGTGCACTCCCTCGCAGAGAATCGAGGAGGAGCCATGAGCCAGGAAACCGACGCGGTGCACGCAGGGTACCGCCCGAGCGGAGACTTCCGCCCGATGCTGCCGCCACTGCACAATTCCGCGGCCTACCAATTCGCATCGCACGCCGAAGCGGTGGAGAAGTTCGCGCTGCGCCAGGCCGGCTTCACCTACTCGCGCACCGGCAACCCCACCGTTGCGATTCTCGAACAGCGCGTGGCCGCACTGGAAGGCGGGGCCCACGCGGTGGCCACCGCCACCGGGCAGGCTGCCGTGGCCCTGTCCCTGCTGGCCCTGACCCAGGGACCCAAGCACATCGTGGCCTCCTCCTCGCTCTATGGCGGCACCGTGGACCTGTTCACCGACACCTTCGTGGACTTCGGCATCCGCATCAGCTTTGTCGACCAGGCCGATCCGTCCGCTTGGGCCGCTGCCATTGAGTCGGACACCCGGGCGTTCTTCCTGGAGTCGGTCTCCAACCCGCTGTGCACCGTGGCCGATCTGCCCGCCATCGCGGCCATCGCCCACGAGCACAACATCCCGGTGGTGGTCGACAACACCCTGGCCACCCCGCTGAATGTGCGCCCGCTGGAACTCGGTGCCGACATCGTGGTGCACTCGGCCACCAAGGGCCTGGCCGGACACGGCTCGGTGCTCGGTGGGGTCGTGGTGGACTCGGGGAAATTCGACTTCTCCGATGCCGCCCGCTGGCCACAGATCGCCGCCCCGCGGGTGCGTCTGAACAACACCTCGCTGCTTGAGCGCCACGGACCGGCCGCCTACGCAATGCTGGTGCGCTCCAAGTTCCTGCACGACCTGGGCCCGACCCTGGCCCCGGCCAGCGCCCAGGGAATCCTGGCCGGAATCGAAACCCTGCCGGTGCGCGCCGCCCACGTGCAGCGCAGCGTCACCAGGCTGATCGACGCGCTTGCCGAGTATCCGGGCATTGCCGCCATCCACCACCCTGCGCTGCCCGAGCACCCCAGCCACGAGCTGGCCCGGGCGCTGGCGCCGAAGGGCACCGGCTGCGTGCTGGCCATCGAGCTGGCCCACCCGTCGCTGGTTTCCCCGGTAATCGACGGGCTCAAGCTGATTTCACTGGCCGCGAATGTGGGGGACACCCGCACCATGGTCTCCCACCCGGCCACCATGACGCACTGCCGGCTCTCGGAGCAGCAGCTGGCCGCCGCGGGCCTGAACACCTCCACCCTGCGCCTGTCGGTCGGGCTGGAAGACCCGGCCGACCTTCTCGCAGATATCACCCAATCGCTGGATCACGCACTGGCCGCAGCCCAGGCCACCGCCGACACCAAGGAAGTGAGTTTCGCATGAGCGGCTTCAACACCCTCGCAGTGCACGCCGGCCAGCACAAGGATCCGCACACCGGTGCGGTTATCCCGCCGATCTACCAGACCAGCACCTTCATCCAGGACGGAATCAACGTGCTGCGTGCCGGGCACGAGTACTCGCGCGGCTCCAACCCGACCCGCAACGGGTTCGAATCCCAGCTCACCGCGCTGGAAGGCGGCACCGCCGGCTTCTCCTTCGCTTCGGGGATCGCGGCCGAAGATGCGCTGCTGCGCGCGGTGCTTCAGCCGGGCGACCACATCGTGCTGGGTGCCGACGGCTACGGCGGCACCAACCGGCTGATCTCCAAGCTGCACGGCAAATGGGGGATCACCTCCTCGGCGGTGGATATCACCAACCTGGATTCGGTGCGCGCCGCGGTGCGCCCGAACACCGCGCTGCTCTGGGTGGAGACCCCGTCCAACCCGCTGCTGGGCATCGCCGACCTGGCCGGCTGGGCGGCCATCGCCTGCGAACACGGCGCCCTGCTGGTGGTGGACAACACCTTCGCCACCCCGTACCTGCAGCGGCCGCTGGATTTCGGCGCCCACGCGGTGGTCCATTCCACCACCAAGTACATCGGCGGGCACTCCGACGTGCTCGGTGGCGCGGTCATCGTGGCCGACCACCTGCACCGCGGGCAGAGCCTGGCCGAAGCCGTGGGCTACCAGCAGTTCGCCGGGGGCGCGGTCTCCGGTCCGCAGGATTCCTACCTGGCCGCCCGCGGACTGAAGACCCTGGGCCTGCGCATGGAACGCCACGGGGCTACCGCCTCCACCCTGGCCTGCTGGCTCGATGACCTGCCCGAAGTCACCCGCGTCTACTACCCGGGGCTGGAACGCCATCCGGGCCACGAGCTGGCCAAGTCCCAGTCCGCGGCCGGCCGCGGCTTTGGTGGGATCCTCTCATTGCAGCTCTCCGATGAAGCCGCCGCCCGCGCCTTCGCCCAATCCATGGAGTACTTCCAGCTCTCGGTCTCCCTGGGCGGGGTGGAGTCCCTGGTCTGCTATCCGCGCGAAATGACCCATGCTTCGCTGATCGGCACCCCGCTGGAAATCCCGGCCAACCTGGTCCGCCTCTCGGTGGGCATCGAAGAGGCCGACGACCTGATTGCCGATCTGGAACGCGGCCTGGCCGCGGCCCGCGCGGCGTCCAAACCGGTCGTCTCCCGGGTATGTGAAAAGACTCTGGAAAACGCCTGATCGCTTCGAACCGCGATTATCGGGCGGCGTGCCCCTACCCTGAAGAATAGTAGTTGGGGAAGGGTGGAATCATGATCGGAATTCTCAATCGGCTCATCGAGCATATCGAGGCTCAGCTACGCGCCGAGATCAACCTCGCTGACTTGGTGCACGCCGAAGGTACGACCGAATACCATGTGCGACGGATGTTCTCCTCGCTGTCCGGCATGCCGGTCTCCGAGTACATCCGCCGGCGCCGCATGACCCAGGCCGCCGCGGATCTGCTTGCCGGTCAGGACCTGCTGAGCATCGCGATCCGCTACGGCTATGGTTCGGCCGAAGCATTCGGCCGGGCCTTCCGAGCGGTGCATGGCGCGTCCGTGGCCGATGTCCGCGAGAATGGTGGCCCCCTTCGAAGCCAACCAATCATCAGGTTCAGCCTGACCGTCGAAGGGAATCGTCCCATGGATGCACGAATAGTTGATCGCGAAGAATTCCAGCTCATTGGATATGCCACGCAGGTACCGCTGATTCATCACGGTGCCAACCCGCACATCCAAGCCCACATCGCCTCCATCCCGGTGGCCGAGCACGCCCGGCTCAAGGAGCTGTCTTCCGCGCAACCTGCCGGTTTGCTGCAGGTCAGCGCACAGGTGGACCCCGATTACCGCGAAGGCACCGAGCTGACCTACCTGCACGGCGTCGCCGTACCCGGTGGCAGCGAGGTGCCCAAGGAACTGGACGCGATTCAGGTTCCTGCTGGCCAGTGGGCGGTCTTCAGCGTTTCGGGCCCCTACCCGTCGGCGTTGCAGGAACTCTGGGCCGCCACCGCTACCGCGTGGTTCCCGTCCAATCCGTGGCGTTTGCGCGTGGGGCCGTCCATTGTCGCCGTGCTCGATCGGGCCCCGGACTTCAGCACCGCGACCTGCGAGCTCTGGCTGCCGGTTGAAGCCGGCAACTAGACTTGTCCACAGCCCGTACACGCATGCCCTGCAGATCCATTTCTGCGGGGCATGGTGTACCCATGAGCAGAGAAATCGCGCAAGCGCTGAAGGACCTGGCCGACGCCAACGCGTTGGCCGCTTCAGCGACCCATGTCCTGGCCCAAGGCGGCCTCACCGCCGGCCAGGCCGCCTATTTTTCGATGCTCGCTGAAGACACGTCCCAATCTCTCGCCCGGACCCAGGTCCACGCGGCAGCTGCCCTGCGGCGTACCGGCGCCTACAAGCTCGACCAGGAATCCGTCCAGGCCATCTCCGATCTCGGGGCCCACCCCACCGTCGAGCAAATCGAAGCCGCGAAGGGGCGCACCACGACAGCGCGCACGCATTTCAAGGACGCCAAAGGACTGATGACCGGCTGGCTGGATATCCCGCGCAGCACCGCCGCCGCCCGCCTGGTGCAGGCCGACTGCCTGCTTGGCGGCACGGACGAGGCAGGACAACCGACTGATCCGTGGCTGCCGGAGCTTGCTACGCTGTTCGAGGACCCGAGCATTGATCCGCGGCTGGTGGCCTCGGCGGCAATGAAGCTGCATTCGCTCCGCAAGGATCTGGGCGAAGGCAAAGCCGCAGAGGCGAAGAAGCAGCAGCTCCAGGCAGAATCCGCAGCCTTCCTGCGTTCAGAGCCCAAGTCAGCGCGCAAGCACATCAACGATATGGTCTCGCAGATCAAAGCGGGCCAGCGCCCGCTCAAGGCTCTGCTCGACGGAATCGGGATCTTCAAGCGCGGTATGCGCAAAGGGCTGGTTGAATACATCATTCGTGTTCTCCCATCGCATGCCGCATACATCGAGGCCTACTTCGCCAATCTGGATAATCCGTCCACCGTCGCTGGCAACCGCGAGGGCTTGAAAGACGTCGATGCCCAGTTCACCGGTGAGGAAACCAGCGGCTGGGACGATGAAGAAAGCAAACCCGACTGGGCAAAAGACGGACCAGGTGGCGACGCTACGGAGGAAATTGGAGATCTCGACTCGGAAGACGAGAATCTCCACTGCGGAAATGATGAGCTTCAGCCAGAAGTTGCTTCCGCCGAAGCGAAGCCGGCCAACGCTGAATGGGAAGACCTGAAACCCGAGCGAAGACGGCTCGTTGGTTTCATGGCCTTGCTGATGAGCGAACGGAAACCCAGCGGAGGCCCGCCGGAACAGCAATCAGGACTTGCCAGCGCGCAGGTGAGCGTCATCTTGGATTGGGATAAATTGCAGCAGCGAACCGAGGATTTCGCTGTGACCTCCTCGGGGATTCTGCTATCCCCGGGAGAAACCAGGACCGCACTGTGCAATGCCGGAATTCTCCCGGTGGTGCTGAACGGCAAGAGCCTGCCCTTGGATCTCGGACGAACGCAGCGGCTATTCACCAAGGCCCAAGTCCGAGCCCTGCGGGCAGCCTATCGAGGCTGTTCCTATCCTGGGTGCAGCATGCCTGCGCAGCGGTGCGAGGCGGATCATCTGGATCCGTGGGAGAAGGGCGGGCGCACTGATATCAAGTCTGCGGTGTTGAATTGCTTGATTCACCATACGGCCAGGCATTGCGGGTTGTTCCAGGCGGTGAAGATCCCTGGGAGCCGGCCGATGGTGCTGTTGCCGCCGGAGTTGGATCCGGAGCAGAAGTTGCGGATCAACACCTATTTCATGACTCCGGCCGAAGGGTTGGAGGCCGAAGCATTGGCGGAGGAGACCACGGTGAAGTGGCGTGCTGGGTTGCTGGACGTCGAAATCGCCGAGCCATGAGCAGCACGCACAATGCTTAAAGCGAAAGGTCCTGGAAGCAGTGCGCTTCCAGAACCTCGCAAACTCTAGGCGTTGGCTTCCAGATGCTTGGCTGCCAGCACGAGATAGTGATCAGCGTTGGTCTTCAACCCGGCGACTTCTTCATCGCTCAGTTCGCGGCGGACCTTGGCCGGAACACCTGCAACGAGGGAACGCGGCGGAACCTGGGTGCCTTCCAACACCAGTGCACCTGCAGCAACCAGCGACTGCTCGCCGATCACCGCGCCATTCATGATGGTCGCGCTCATGCCCACAAGGCAGCCGTCACCTACGGTGGCGCCGTGCACCACAGCCGAGTGGCCCACCGAGATGCCCGCACCCAGGGTGCAAGGAAAACCTTCATCGGCGTGAAGCACGACGTTGTCCTGCAAGTTGGTGCCTTCACCCACACGAATCGGTGCCGAATCGCCGCGCACGGAGACGCCATAGAACGCGCTGGAGCGATCCGCGAGGACGACATCCCCGCTCAAGGTGGCGGTAGGGGCTATGAAAACGTCCTGGCCGACCTTCGGGGTCGCGCCGTCAATGGTAATAATGTGCGTCATTTCACCTACTGTAATGGCCAAGCATTGCTACGGCGAGTTCACTACCGAAGATCTCAAGTCCGCGAGCGGGCCGCGGCCACCAGCGCACGCTGCCAATCCCGATCCTCCTCGTCGGCGCGCAACGACAGTCCCAGTTCCCGTGCGGCATCGAGCAGCAGCAGCTGGCTGGCCGGTACCAGTGCGTTGAAGTCCACCTTTGCAAAAGGGCCCTCAGCGCCGGTGAGAACTTGCGTCCGGTGCGCGTCGTGGGCATCATCCAGCGCATTGTCCCGCTGCGCGCGCCAGAACCAGCGCGCGGTATCGAACGCTTTCGCGAATTCATCCCACGAAGCATAGGTTTGCTGGGCATACGACGCTGCCTGCAAGGCGACGTCTTGAGCTACGCGTTGATCGAGGTAGCCGCAGGTGGCCGCCGAGCGGGCGACCATGACGACGCGTGAAAGATCCCACGCCAGGAAGTCCAATTCCTGCACACCGCGCTCATTGCGCTGCAACCGGCGCAGGGACAGTAATTGTTCGCGGGCCTCGTCGGAAGTCCGTGCCTGCTTGCCAAGCGCAGTGCGGTGCCGGGCCAGGGCAGCTCCACCGGCATTGACCAGCTCCCGGGACTGTTGCCATTCAGACCGATGCCCATGCGAAAGCAAGGACCAGAGCTCCTGCACGGCATCCTCAGCATCGAAGATGCCCCACGCTTCGGCCAGGATGATCCGTTCTTCTTCCGGATCGGGGAAGAGGAAGGTATCGAGGTCCGCTTCTCGGCAGAGCGTATAGCCGCTGCTCATTGCCAGGGGAAAAGCCAGAGGATTTCCGGCCAGTGACTGCCGGTAGCGCGGCCGATGGTGCTCCGGCAGCTGCAGCGCCTGGGCCTTCAATGCCTTGCGGCGCTTGCCAGATGCCCTGAGCAAAGGCCAGCACGCCGAGGCGGCAATCAGCAGGGCGACGACGGCTATTGCTGCATAATCCATGATTACGAGAAAACGATGGTGCGCTGGCCGTCGAGCATCACCCGGTGCTCGGCATGCCACTGCACGGCGCGGGTCAGCGTCCGGCCCTCCACGCTGCGGCCCAGCTCAACGAGCTGCTCGGCGGTGCGTGTGTGCGAGACGTGGGTGACTTCCTGGTCGATGATCGGACCTTCATCCAGGTCCGCGGTGACGTAGTGCGCGGTGGCACCGATCAGCTTCACGCCGCGGGCGTAGGCCTGGTGGTACGGCTTGGCACCCTTGAAGGAAGGCAGGAAGGAGTGGTGGATGTTGATGACCCGGCCTTCCATGCGCTCGCAGAGCGAATCCGAAAGGATCTGCATGTAGCGGGCAAGCACCACCAGTTCGATGCCGTAGTCCTCGGCGAGCTTGAGCAGCTCAGCCTCGGCCTGGGACTTGTTCTCCTTGGTCACCGGCAGGTGCACGAAGTCCACCCCGTAGAAGTCGGCCATCGGCTTCAGATCCAGGTGGTTGGAGACGATCACTGGCACATCGATGGGCAAGGTGCCAGCACGCTGGGCGAACAGCAGGTCATTGAGCGCATGCCCGGCCTTGGAGCACATGATCATGGTGCGGGTGCGCTTGGCACGATCGTCCACACGGAGGGACATGTGGAAGTCGTCGCGGATGGGCGCGAGCCCGGCACGGATCTGCTCCAGGGACTGCTCGGTGGCTACCTCGATGCGCATGAAGAAGGTGCCGGTTTCAGGCGAGAGGAACTGCTGGGACTCGGTGATATTGCAACCGGCACCCAGCAGACCTCCGGAAATGGCGTGGACGATGCCGGGGCGGTCGATGCAAGACAGGGTGACGATGTACTGTTTCATGGGTTCTAAGGTAGCGCCCGCCAGCGATGTTCTGCCAATTCCGTGAGCTACGTTGCGCTTGCCGCGAGCCGCTGAACGTAGTGCGCCGCCGCCAGCGCGGCCTTTCTCCCGGCCCGGGTAGCACCCAAAGTCGAAGCCGACGCGCCATAGCCGACGAAGAACAGCCCGGGCACCGCCACGGCGGCCACCCCGTCCTCCATCAGGATGCCGCCTTGAGCCGTGTGAAGTTTCAGATCGCGCAAATGCCGGTGGGCGTGCCGGAAACCGGTCGCCCACAGGATCGCATCGATCTTTTCGCGTGATCCGTCGGAGAAGACGACGGCGTCGGATTCCAGATGGTCGATCTTCCCCCGCGAAACCAGCGCCCCGGAGGCGATCCCGGCACGCATCTTCTCGGTGAGCAGCAACCCGGTGGTGCCCACCACCGACTTCGGAGGCAGTCCCGCACTGGTGCGCTCGTTGACCTGGCGCTCCACTTCCTGGCCCCATTCGGCACCGGTGGGTACGTCGCGCCAGTCCGGTGCGCTGCGCGTGGACCACAGGGTATCCACGCCGGCAGCGCGCAACTGCACGATGAACTGGGTGGCACTGGCGCCGGCCCCGACCACCAAAACGCGTTGCCCGGCGAATTGCTGCGGGGAGACGAAGCCATTTGTGTGCACCTGCGGACCATCGAAATGCCCGGGGTAGACCGGCCAGAACGGATTGGACCAGGTGCCGGTGGCGTTGATGATGGTGCGCGCCCGGTAATCCGCATCGGCGTGCACCACGAAGTGCTCGCCGTCCTGCTGCACCGAGGTCACCGGTGCGCCGTGGCGTACCGGCAACGCGAAGCGCTGTTCGTATTCCGCATAGTATTCGGACACCACCTGCGAGGCCGGTCGGGTGGAATCCTGCACCTCAAGCGGGAAATCGGGCAAGGGGTGGATATGATGCGCATCGCCCAACGTGAGGGTATCCCAACGGTGCTGCCAGGCCCCGCCTGGTGCTGGGTTCGCGTCGAGCACCAAGAAGTCGATGCCGCGCTTGGCCAGATGGTAGGCGGCGGCAAGCCCGGCTTGCCCTGCGCCGATCACGATTGTCGAGTACACGCTTAAGGTAACCCTGCGCACTTCAAAGTCATTCCCGAAGCCATTTTCGCTACACTGGAACGCGTGACTGGCGTTAGGTGGGTAACCACCAGGGAGCTAATTGTGCGAGCCGCGCGCCTGGGTTTGCACACCACCCGCCTTGGGAACAGGGCACCTACGGAAGGAACAGCGTGAGCGCACGCATTCTCGACGGCAAGGCCACCGCGGCCGCCATCAAGCAGGAACTGGCCGAACGCGTTGCCAAGCTCAAGGCTGCCGGGCACACCACCGGACTGGGCACCATCCTGGTTGGCAACGACCCGGGCTCGGCTTGGTACGTCGGCGGCAAGCACAAGGACTGCGCCGAAGTGGGCATCGAGTCGATCCGCGTGGACCTGCCCGAGGAAACCACCCAGGATGAGCTGCTGGCCAAGGTGCGCGAACTGAACGAGAACCCGGACTGCACCGGCTACATCGTGCAGTTGCCGCTTCCCAAGCACATCGACCAGGACGTGATCCTGGAAGCCATGGACCCGGCCAAGGACGCCGACGGGCTGCACCCGATGAACCTGGGCCGCCTGGTCGCCAACGTCAACCGCCCGATGAGCTCCCCGCTGCCATGCACCCCGCTGGGCTGCGTCGACCTGCTGGCCCGCCACGATATCGACCTGAACGGCAAGCACGTGCTGGTCCTGGGCCGCGGCGTGACCATCGGCCGCCCGGTCGGCCTGCTGCTGACCCGCCGCGATGTGAACGCGACAGTCACCCTGGCGCACACCGGCACCACCAACCTCCCCGAGCTGCTGGCCCAGGCCGATGTGGTCATCGCTGCCGCCGGCGTGCCTCACATCATCAAGGCCGAGGCCATCAAGCCTGGCGCGATCGTGCTGGACGTGGGCGTCTCCCGCGTGGATGGCAAGGTCACCGGCGACGTCGATCCAGCCGCTGCCGAGGTGGCTTCGTGGATCTCGCCCAACCCGGGCGGCGTAGGCCCGATGACCCGCGCGATGCTGCTGAACAACGTGGTGGAAGCCGCCGAGCGCAACGCAGCGAAGTAAACGCGAAAACCGGCAGCCCGCCATTGGCGGGCTGCCGGTTTTTTGATCCCTACAGTGCGTCCTGGGGCACGGGCTGCGCAGCGCTGCGCTTGTCGAAGACCAGCGCGCCGACTTCCTGCTCGGCCTGGTTGCCGATGCCCAAGTCGATGCCGCTGCGATCACGCACCATGCTGACCGCCGCCAGCGATACCGCGGTGAGCGCGAACAGGTACCAGCCGACCGCCGTGGTCCCGCCGGTGGCCTGCACCAGCGCGGTGGCGATCATCGGGGCGAACGCCCCGCCCAGGATCGCGCCGAAAGCGTAGGAAATGGAAACCCCGGAGAAGCGCACCGAGGCCGGGAACAGCTCGGAGTACAGTGCCGCCTGCGGCCCGTACGAGAAGCCTAAACCGATGGCGAACAGTGCGAACGCCACGTACAGCAGCGGCAGGCTAGCGGTGTTGACCAGCCAGAACAGCGGGAAGATGCACAGCAGCTGGCTGATGAAGCCGATCTGGTAGGTTCGCTTGCGCCCGATCCTGTCGGCCACGACCCCGGAGAGCAGGGTGAAGGCGAACCACATGACCGCGCCGAAGGACACCGCCAGCAGCACTTCGGTGCGGGTGAAGCCTACCGGCCCCGCAGGATCCGTCATGTAGGCCTGCAGGAATCCGCCGGTGGTCATGTAGCCGGCGGCATTGTTGCCAGCGAAAATCAACGCGGCAATCAGCACCAGCAGCCAGTGCTTCTTGAACAGCACCACGATCGGCACGCGGGTCTGCGCCTTCTTCTGCGCGATCTCCTCGAATACCGGGGACTCGTCCACCGAGCGGCGGATGAAGTAGCCGACCACGATCAGCACGAAGCTGAGCAGGAACGGCACGCGCCAGCCCCAGGCCAGGAACTGCTCGCCGGGGGAGATCACGCCGGTCATCAGCGCCATCATTCCCGAAGCCAGCAGCATGCCCAGCGGCACGCCGAGCTGCGGGTAGGCGCCGGCCCGGGCCCGGCGGCCCTTCGGGGCGTGCTCCACGGCCATCAGCACCGCGCCGCCCCATTCGCCGCCGGCGGAGATGCCCTGGATGATGCGCAAGAGCAGCAGCAGGATCGGGGCCAGCACGCCCGCTGTCGCATAGGTGGGCAGCACGCCGATCAGCGTGGTGGAGGCGCCCATGAGCGCCAGGGTCAGCACCAGCATGGCGCGCCGGCCGATCTTGTCCCCGTAGTGCCCGGCCAAAAACGCGCCCAGCGGGCGGAAGAGGAAGGAAATGCCGACGCTGGCGAAGGAGAGCAGCAGGCCGATCTGCGCGCCGGCCGGTTCGAAGAACAAGTGGGCGAAGATCAGCCCCGCCGCGGTGGCGTAGATGAAGAAGTCGTACCACTCGATGGTGGTGCCGATGACGGTGGCGAAGGCGACGCGCCGCTGGCTGGTGCCGGGGCGTGTAGTGGGTGTGCTCATGTGCTGACCTCATTGGGGTAGTAGTGGGGGTGCTAGGCCGCGACTGGTGCGGCGTTGGCCAGTTCCTTCAGGGATGCTCCAGCGAGCATGGCTTCGGTAATGCTCTTCCCGCGGGCCAGCAGCTTGCGGGCGGCCGCGTGGTCGGCGGGCCGGTTAATGGATTCCACCGCAACCAGCTGCCCGTCGCGCAGCTGGGCGATGGAGAACTTTCCGCTGCCCGGCTCGCCCAGCAGCATGCTGCTGTCGGTGGGCTGGGCCAGCCCGGCGATCTGCAGCCGGTGGCGGCCCTGGATGCTCCAGAACCAGGCAACCTCCGAGTACAACGTGGGCTCGCCGCACAGGGTGCGGGCCAGGCTGCGCGCCTGGTCCGCGGCGTTCTGCACCGATTCCAGGCGCACCCGCGTGCCGTCGCTGTCGACATTGGCGCAGTCGCCCACGGCGTAGACGCGCTCATCGGTGGTGCGCAGCGCGGCATCCACCAGGATGCCGTTCTCGCACATCAGCCCGGATGCTTCGGCCAGCTCCACATTGGGCATCACGCCGATGCCGTAGACCACCAGGTCCGCCCGGTAGCTTCCCCCGGCAGTGGAGTGTACTTGCAGGTCCCCGTGCGCGTCGATGGACTGCACTCCTTCGCCCACACGCAGGTCGATGCCGTCGCCGCGATGGGCCTGGGCGAACCAGTCGGAGAGCTGGCGGGAGACCGAACGGTTCAGCACCCGGGGCGCTGAGTGCAGCACCGTGACCTCGATCCCGCGGGCCCGGGCGGCGGCCGCGAACTCCAGGCCGATGAAGCCGGCACCGGCCACGACGACCCGCTGCGCGCCGTCCAGCTGCTGGCGCAGGTTTTCCGCGTCCTGCAGCGTGCGCAGCCCGACGACCCGCGGGTCCTCGGCTCCGGAACAGTCCAGCGCCCGGTTGCGTGCGCCGGTGGCGAAGACCAGCCGGTCGTAGCCGCGTTGCTGTCCGTCGGACAGGGCCACGGTGCGTGCGGCGCGGTCAACCGCGGTGGCGCGCGCACCGGTCAGCAGCTCGATGCGCTGCTGGGCGTAGAAGTCCTCCGAGCGCAGCGGCAGCACCTCGGGTTCCTGGGCGGATGCCACGAAGTCCTTGGACAGCGGAGGGCGCTGGTAGGGCTGCTGCGTGCCCTGGTCAACCAAGGTGATGGCGCCGGCATGGCCGTGCTCGCGCAGCGTTTCGGCCAGCTGCACGCCGGCGTGGCCGGCGCCGATGATAAGGATGCTCTCGTTCATTTCAGACCTGTTCGGAGGGTACGGCCACGCGGATGGACTGCAGTGCGCCGCCCAGGGAAACCTGGCAGCCCAGCCGGCTGTTCTCGGTGCGCTCTGCAGTGGTGCAGTCGAGCATTTCGTCTTCGTCTTCCGAGGGTTCTGGAAGACCAGCTGCATCCTCGGGGTTCACGTAGACGTGGCAGGTGGCGCACATGGCCTGGCCGCCGCATTCGCCGACGATCCCGGCGATGCCGTTGGTGACGGCGGCGCGCATGATGTTGCCGCCTTCGGCGACCTCGATATCGGTCGCGGTGCCGTTGGGCTGTTCAAAGGTGATGGTAGGCATGGAAGGCTCCTTGTATTAGGCGTCCCAGAGGACGGGCATTTTGGTCATGCCGCGGAAGACCCAGCCGGCATCGATGCTGGCGGTGGACGGATCCAGCCGCAGGTTGGGAAGCTTCTCGAAGACCGCCGGCAGGGCGACCTGGGCCACCTGGGCCCGGGCGATCCAGGTGCCGGCGCAGAAGTGCACGCCGCCGCCGAAGGCCAGGTGCGGCTTCTTCTCGCGGAAGATGTTGAACGTTTCGGGGTCCTCGAAGACCTCCGGGTCGCGGTTGGCAGCTCCGAGCACCACGCCGAGGCGCGCACCGTCCGGCAGCCGCACGCCCTCGAGCACCACCTCCTGCGTGGTTTCCCGCGGGTACATGCCGATCGGGGCGACCCAGCGCACCGATTCCTCGAAGGCCTTGGGGAGCAAGGCCGGGTCCTGGCGTACCGCCTGCAGCTGCTCCGGGTTCTGAAGCAGCGCCCAGACGGTGGTGGCCAGCACGTCGCGCGGCTCGTTCAGCCCGCCGCCGATGGTCATCTTCAGGTTGGCGCGGATGGCCTCCAGCGGGATCGGCATGGAAGCCAGGTTGGAAAGCAGCGAGTGGTCCGGGTTCTTCGCCAGGTATGGCAGCATCTGATCGATGGCGGCATCGACTTCCGCGGAGGAAGCGGCTGCCTTGGCCCAGACCTCGGGGTCATCGGCGTAGTTGCCGGTGCCGTCGATCATGGTCTGGCTCCAGCGCTGCATGTCCTGCTGGGTGGCATTGTGGAAGCCGCAAATCAGCCGCAGGTTCTCCGCGGTGTAGGGGGCGGCATAGTCCCAGACGAAGTCCGCGCCCGGGCCCTTGGCGAGCAGCTCGCCCAGGTACTTCTCGTTGTTTTGCGCGAAGATCCCGTTCCAGTGCTTCTTGATGGTGCCCGGGCGCAGGGTCGCACCGTAGGAGTCGCGATCCACCTGGTGCTCCGGGTTGTCCTTGCGCAGCATGGAGTGGCCCATGGACCGCTTCATCAGCGAGTTGCGCTCGTTGGCCGAGAAGCGGGCCTCGTCCTGCTCGATCTCGTGGCAGGCGGCGTAGGAGGTCACCATGTAGCGGTTCACTGCCGGCACCCAATGCAGCGGGGCTTCGGCGCGCAGGCGCTGGTAGACCGGGAACGGATTGCGGTACAGGTCCTCGATTTTCACCCAATCGGCGACCGGGGCCTCGCGGACCGCGGACTCGGTGCCGGCGTGCACTGGCACGGTGTCGGGGGTGGCCTGTGCGCCGGTGAAGGGGCAGGTCGCTGGGGCGGTGCTCATGCTGTCTCCTTAGTGGTTCCTTGTTCATTCCCTAGTGTGAGGCAGGCCATAACCACGGGTAAAATGGTTATATTCGAGGAATATTCACTGAGTAAGCGAGGAATAGTGCCGAAATTTACGCTGCGCCAGCTCGAATGCCTGGCCGCCGTAGGGCACCTGGGCTCCATTACCGCCGCCGCGCAGTCGCTGAATCTCTCAGCCTCCGCGGTGACCGGCGGGCTCAATGAGCTTGAACGCGTGCTGAACACGCAGCTGACCATTAGGCGCAAGGCCCACGGCGTGAGCCTGACCCCGGCCGGGCGCTACGTGCTGGACGAGGCGCAGGGAATCCTGCAGGCCTCCGGGGATCTGGAGCAGATGGCCAGCGGTGCCGGCGAAGTGCTGGCCGGGAAGGTGCGTGTGGGCTGCTACTCCTCGCTGGCGCCCACGGTGCTTCCCGAGCTGCTGGCCGAATACGGGCAGCGCTACGCGCAGGTGGAGGTCGACTTCTTCGCCGGCACGCAGCAGGAGATCTTCCAGATGCTGACCGCCGGGACATTGGATCTTGCCTTCGTCTACGACTTCGGCCTGCCCGAAGGCATCGAGCGAACCGAACTGTTCCGCACCGAACCCTATGTGCTACTGCCCGCGGGGCACCCGCTGGCCGACGAACCGAAGGTGCCGCTGGTGCGGCTGGCCGGCGAGCCGATGATCCTGCTGGATGTCCCGCCGAGCCGGGAGCACACGCAGAACCTGTTCGAATCCGCCGGGGTCGATCCGTGGATCCGCTACCGCACCGCAGACTTCGAGGTCACCCGCTCCATGGTGGCCCGGGGGCTGGGCTACGCGGTGCTGGTCCAGCGCCCTGCCGCAGATGTCTCCTACGAGGGCCTGGACCTGGTGGTGCGCCCGATCCACCCGGTGGCCCGCACGGTGCGCATTGCACTGGCCCGCCCGCGCGCGGTCGCCCCGTCCAAGGCGGCCACCGCAATGCATGATCTGGCGCTGGAACTGCATTAGGCCCCGGTCTACTCCCGGGGGAGCAGCAGGCTACTCCCGCCGGCCGATGCCGCAAGGCCAGCGCCCGGAGTATCCTCGGTGCATGAGCACCCGTCGACGCCCGCCGCTGGCCATCCTGCCCGTCGCGGTGGCGGTGATCCAGCTCGCCGGCACGGGCGCCATCGCCGCGCACCAGGGCAGGAGCCTGCCGCCGGCGGCGTTTCTGCTGCTGCTGGCCGGCCCGGCCTTGCTGCTGCTGCGCCGCCGGGCTCCGGGCCCCATGGCCGCCGGCGCCGCAGCCATCGCGCTGGCCTACCTGGCCGCCGGGTTCCCGTTCGGACCGTTCCTGCTCAGCTTGCTGGCCGCCCTGGTTATTGCTGTGGTGTCCGGCGCCCGCTGGTGGGCGTGGGGTGCTGCTGTCGTATTCGGTGTTGGGGCCTGGCTGCTGGCCGCGCAGCATGCCGAACAGCGGATCTACCTGCTGCTGGCCTGGATGGCGGTGCTTCTGCTCATCGGCGAACTCGCCAGGGCCGGGCGCAACCGCCGCGAGGACTGGCGCAAGGCCGAGGCCGAACGCCGCAGGCACGAACGCGACGAGGAACGGCTGGTGCTTGCCCGCGACATCCACGACGTGGTGGCCCACTCGCTGTCCATGATCAACGTGCAGGCCTCGGTGGCGCTGCACCTGGCGGTCAAGGACCCCGACCCGGACCAGCTCATCGAGGCGCTGGGCAACATCAAGTCCGGTTCCGCCCATGCGCTCGCCGAAGTGCGCGAGGTACTCTCGGTGCTGCGCCACGATGCGCCGCGGATCCCCAGCCAGCGCATCGCGCAACTGCCGGAACTGGTGTCCCGCGTGTCCTCCGGCGAACTGTCGGTGCGGTACGACCCGCCAGCGAACCTGCCGGGCTGGCTCGATGAGCGCGTGGAGAACACCATCTACCGCGTGGTCCAGGAATCGCTGACCAACATCGTCCGCCACGCACACGCCACCCGGGCAGCCATCACCTTCACCGCGGACGACGCGCAAGCAGAAGTATCCATCGCCGATGACGGCATCGGCCTGGCCGCTGCCGAGGAAGGCAACGGCCTGCGAGGACTGCGCGAACGCGTGCAGCAGCTGGGCGGAACAGTTTCCCTCGGCCCGGGGAACTTGCCCGGGGCGCACCGGCCCGGCACCGCAATCACCGTGCACATCCCCGCACCCCGAGAGGAATCATGAGCCAGCCGCAAACGCCGCAGCAGATCGGCGTGATCATTGTCGATGACCAGTCGCTGATCCGCGCCGGATTCAGCGCGCTGCTGTCCGCAGAAGAGGACATGGCGGTGCTCGGCACCGCCGGCAGCGGCACCGAAGCGGTGCAGCTTGCCCGCGAGGCAAAACCGGACATCGTGCTGATGGATATCCGCATGCCCCACGGGGACGGGATCGCCGCGGCCGCCGCCATCACCGCAGATCCTGCGCTGGCTGCCACCCGGGTGATCATGCTGACCACCTTCGAACTCGATGACTACATCATCGATTCGATCCGGGCCGGCGCCAGCGGGTTCCTGGTCAAGGACACCGAACCGGCGCAGCTGATCGAGGCCGTGCGCGTGGTGGCCGGCGGGGATTCGCTGCTCTCGCCCTCGGTGACCCGCAAGCTGCTGGCCCAGGTCGCCTCCGGCACCCCGCAGGCCACGCTGCCCCAAGCCCACCGGCTGGCGGAGCTGACCGCGCGCGAACGCGAGGTGCTGGTGCACATCGGCCTGGGCAAGACCAACGCGGAAATCGCCCAGGCCTTGTTCATCACCCCGCTCACGGCGAAAACCCACGTCTCGCGGATCATCGGCAAGCTGGCGGTGCGCGACCGAACCTCGCTGGTGGTCCTCGCCTACGAGTCGGGGCTGCTCACCCCCGGGTCACCCAGGGAGTAGGAGCATGCGCCAAAACGCCTGCCCGGGGAGTACGGCAAGTGGCTTCCGCAGGCCGACGCGCAGATCCTTGCCCAGCGGGAAAGTGGAGTCATGGGGCAGCAAGGCCCCGAAAGACGCAAGGAGCAATCATGAATACCGCACTGATCCTCTCGGCACTGCCAGCGCATTACGGGCACGGCCCGGGCTGGTTCATCCTGATCCCGATCTTCTGGATCCTGCTGATTGGCTTGATCATCTTCGCAGCACGCCGCCGGCACTGGCAGCAGGCGCCGGCCGGGGCCGAATCGGTGCTGCGCGAGCGCTACGCCCGCGGCGAGATCGACGAAACCGAGTACCGCCAGCGCCTGGAAGTCTTGCGCACCAAGCTGAAGTAGTGGAATACGCAAAAATGGCCCGTTCCGAAGCGGAACGGGCCATTTGCGTGGAGCCTAGGCGTCCTGGGTGGACTTCACGGCTTCAGCACGGCGCTTGTCGAAGACCAGCGCCCCCACTTCCTGCTCGGCCTGGTTGCGGAAGGACAAATCGATGCCCGAACGGTCGCGGATCATGCTCACCGCGGTGAATGAAATCGCGACGACGATCAGCAGGTAGACGGCTACCGCGGTGGTGCCGCCGGTCGCCTGCACCAGCGCCTGGGCGATGGTCGGGGCGAACGCGCCGCCGACGATCGCGCCGATCGCGTAGGAGATCGATACGCCCGAGAAGCGTACCGAAGCCGGGAACAGCTCCGAGTACAGTGCCGCCTGCGGACCGTAGGTCAGCCCCAGCCCGATGGAGAACAGGCCGAAGGCCGCATACAGCAGGACCAGCGAGCCCGAGTTCACCAGCGCGAAGACCGGGAAAAGTGAAGCGGCAAGGATGATGAAGCCCAGCTGGTAGGTGCGCTTGCGCCCGATCCTGTCGGCGAGGAAACCGGCCACCAGGGTCATGACCAGCCACACGGCGGCGCCGAAGGCCACGGCGATGAGCACGTCGGTGCGCTCCAGCCCGACCGGCCCCTCGGGGTTCGTGGTGTAGGCCTGGAAGAAGCCGCCGGTGGTCATGTAGCCAGCGGCGTTGTTGCCGGCGAAGACCAGGGCCGCGATGATGACCAGCGGCCAGTGCTTCTTGAACAGCACCAGGATCGGCACGGCGGTCTGCGCCTTGTGCTCGTTGATTTCCTCGAAGACCGGCGACTCGTCCACCGAACGGCGCACGAAGTAGCCCACGGCGATCAGCACGATCGAGACCAGGAACGGAATGCGCCAGCCCCATGCCAGGAATTCCTCCCCTGGGGAGATGACACCGGTCATCAGCGCCATGGTGCCCGAAGCCAGCAGCATGCCCAGCGGCACGCCGACCTGCGGATAGGACCCGGCCCGGCCGCGGCCTCCCTCGGGTGCGTGCTCCACGGCCATCAGCACCGCGCCGCCCCATTCGCCGCCGGCGGAGATGCCCTGCAGGATGCGCAGCAGCAACAGCAGGATCGGTGCCCAAATGCCCGCGGTCTCGTAGGTCGGCAGCACGCCGATCAGCGTGGTGGAGGCACCCATCAGCGCCAAGGTGAGCACCAGCATGGCACGGCGCCCGATCTTGTCGCCGAAGTGCCCGGCCAGGAACGCACCGAGCGGGCGGAAGAGGAAGGACAAGCCGACCGACGCGAAGGAAATCAGCAGCGCGATGTCCTGGCCGGCTGGCTCGAAGAACAGCTGGCTGAAGACCAGGCCCGCCGCGGTGGCGTAGATGAAGAAGTCGTACCACTCAACGGTGGTGCCGATGACCGTCGCGAACGCTACGCGGCGTTGCGTAGCCTTTCCGGCGTGTGCTGATGAAGTCATGTGTGTTTCCCTTGCGAGCTGCGACCGAGGCGTCGATCACTGGCTAATGAGTTTTGGGTCACTCCAGTGTGGCACCCCTCATAGGTAAGGTAAACTTCAAATATCTGCAATACTTCTGAAGGTCGGCTTATGTATTCGATGCGCCATCTGGAAATCATGGCTGAACTGCCCGTCCACAGCACGCTCGGTTCGGCGGCCAGCGAATTGAGGATCTCGGAATCGGCCTTGTCGCAGGCAATTACCGCCATCGAGAAGCATGCCGGGGAGACCTTGTGCCTGCGGCGCAAGGCCCACGGGATCCGGCTCACCGCCTCGGGGCAGCACTTCGCCGCCATGGCCCGGAAGATCCTTTCCGATGTCGGTGAATTGCGTGCAACATTCCCGCAAACCGAAGGAACATTGCGCGGGCCGGTGCGGTTCGGCTGCTTCGCTTCGCTCTCGCCGCACCTGATCCCGGCCACGCTGGAGGGGTTCGACCACCCCGAGGTGCAGCTCGATGTGCGCGTCGGCACCCACGAGGACTTGCTGCCGGCCCTGCGCGAGGGCGAGATCGACGTTGCTTTCGTCTACGACCTGCAGCTGCCCGCCGATATCGACAAGCAGCAGATCTACCAGACCGAGATGCAGGTGGTGCTGCATCCCGAGCACCGGCTGGCCAACCTCGCCCGGCCGCTGGAATTGGCCGACCTGGTCGACGAATCGCTGATCATCTACGAGTCCGACCCGAGCACCGAGCACCAGCAGCAGCTCTTCGCCTCCCAGGGCCTGCAGCCCAGGATCGCCGCCTCGGTCCCGCAGATGATCCTGGTCTCCGCGATGGTGGGCCGCGGCCTGGGCTACGGGCTGCTCATGCGCCGCCCGAACAATGCCGAGGTCTCCATCGAGGGCCGCCCGCTGGCCTTCCGCGAGCTCAAGGCCCCCAACTACCCGAACGCGGTTGTGGCGATCACGCCCAAGGGGGTCCAGATCCCGGCCCGCGTCCAGGCGCTGATCGACCACTGCACCTGCGCAATGGCTGAGTCCTGGTAGACGCGCACCCCTGGGGCGCGCATAATGGCCACATGATTGGCACGTGGCAGGCCATGGTCATCGACTGCGAGGACCCCGATGCACTGGCCGGATTCTATGAACAGCTCCTCGGGATGGTGCGCATCGACAACGAGCCCGACTGGGTCTCCATTGGCGATGCCCCGGACCATCCTGCGCTCGCCTTCCAAGCGGTCAGCCCGTATGTGGCCCCGCAGTGGCCCGGGCATGTGCACCCGCAGCAGGCGCATATCGACGTGAAGGTCAAGGATCTGGACCTGGCCGAAGAACAGGTGCTGCACCTGGGCGCGAAGGCCACCGGGGAAGGGGCCAGGACCTTCAGGGTCTATCTTGACCCGCAGGACCACCCGTTTTGCCTGGTGAGCTGGTAGCCCCCGCCGCATAGGCGATCTTCGCCGCCTGCAGCCGGGTCGAGACCCCGAGCTTGGCCAGCACCTGGGAGACATGCGTCTTCACGGTGCTCTGCCCGATGCCCAGCCGCGCGGCCAATTGCGGGTTGCTCAGCCCTTCGGCCAGCCCGTCGAGCACTTCGCGTTCCCTGCCGGTCAAGTCATCAGGCAGCACGGCGGTGCCGGGTTCCGGCGCCAGCGCCCGGGCCAGGATCCGCGCGGTAACCTGCGGATCCAGAACGGATTCGCCACGGGCGGCGGCACGCACGCCCATGATGATCGCCTGCGGTTCGGCGCTCTTGAGCAGGAAGCCGTGCGCTCCGGCCTGCAACGCGCCAAAAAGGTACTGGTCGTCATCGAAGGTCGTGAGCACCACGACGCGGCAGGTCCGATGCAGCGCTTTGGTAGCCTCGATGCCATCGAGCAACGGCATGCGCAGGTCCATCAGGATGACGTCGGGGGACAGGGCGCGGGCCATGGAAATGGCCGATCGCCCGTCGGCCGCTTCGCCCACGACTTCCAGATCTTCCGCGGCCTGCAATACCAGCCGGATCCCCATGCGGACGGTGGCATGGTCATCGACGATCAGGACTTTCATGGCTTCTCCGTTGCTTCGGCTGGGCCCGGGAATTCGACGTGCACTGCGAAATCCGTGCCGGTGCGCACCTCGAACCGTCCGTCGAGCGCGGCGACGCGGGTCCGGATATTCTCCAGCCCGGTCCCCGCTCCGGGGGCGCGGCCGGCGTCCTGGCGCAGCCCGTTGCTCGCCGTGATCGCCAGGCCCTTCTCCTGGACCACGCTCAGTTCCAGGGTAGTGCCCGGCGCATGCTTGGCATGGTTGACCAGCAGCTCGCAGACCGTGCGGTGCGCGGCGGTATGCACTGCCGGGCTAAAGCGTTGCGGATGCGCCACCCGGTACTCCCAACGCACCTGGCTGCCGAATCCGGCCACCAGCTCGGGCAGATCCTCGATCCGCGCCTGCAGCGCAGGGCCGCCGGCATGCAGCATCCGCACCATTGCGGCCATGTCCTCCAAGCCGGAAACCGACTCATCGCGGATGCTCTGCAACGGTGCCCGCGCAGCCGGGGGTGCGGCCGGAAGCAGGGCGCCGGAAAGCAGGGCGATCGACGAGAACCGGGCCGAGAGCACGTCATGCATCTCGCGGGCCAACGCGGTGCGCTCCTGGACGCGAGAAAAGTCGTGCTCGGCGACCAGCTGGTCTTCGCGTGCATCGGCCGCCGACTGCACAGCCTGCGCCCGCTGGGCTTCGGCCCGGGCCAGCTCCTTGGCGGTGCGCACATTCTCCGCCCAGAGCATCGGGGTGAAGAGGATGAAGCCGGACATGAACAGGCTCAGCACCACCTCCTGGGGATTGTGGCTGCCCAGCCAGGTGGCGATGGCCAGCGAGATGGCGGCCAAGCACAGCAGCGCCAGCGCCACCGTTCGGGTGCGAACCGAACCGAGCAGGAACAACCCGAATACGCACTCGAAGACCAGGAAGTACCCGCCGATGCTGCCCACGGCCAGCAGGCCGGCGCCGGCGAGCAGCACGACCACCGCGCTGGCTATGAGAAAACGGCGGCGGACCAGCACGGCGGCCAAGCCGATGAGCAGCAGGGGGATCCACTCGTACCCGCGGATCGCGAACCATGGGGGATTGGCCAGTCCCGAAAGATGCAAGATGACGGTTAGCACCAGATAAGTGCCCACGACCTCGGGCTCCTTATCGCCGCTGCCCATCCGCCGAATGAAGTTCATGCTTCCAGCATCCCCGAACTCCATGCCCCCGGGGTATCCCCCTTAAGGAGGAGAAAGCGCAGCCCACTGGCCGATACCGCGAATCGGCGGGGCGCGGAACAGTGGAACCCATGGACATCATGACGAGCAATCCCGAACTTTCCCTGGTCATCCTGGCGCTGATCGACTCGACCAGCATCGGCACCCTGGTCATTCCGCTGTGGCTGCTGCTTAGGGGGCGCCGCGAAGCCATTGCCAAGGTCCTGGCCTACCTGCTGGTAATCGCCGGATTCTATTGGGTCGTCGGGGTGCTGCTGCGCAGCGGGTTGCTGCTCATCGATCCCGGCATCTTCGAGCACCGGTTCTTCCGGCTGGCCGGAATGGCGGTCGGGGCGCTGATGATCATCTGGGCGCTCACCTACCGCACCGATGCGCAGAAGGAAGCCAGCGCACGGAAGCAAGCCATCGCGCATAGAGGCGCGGCACCTGGAACACCGGCACCGAGCCCGGCGGACGCAACCGAACAGGTGCCGCGGCGCTTGCGCAGCCGTCTGGGCACTGCGCTTGATACCCGCACCGGGCTGATGGCCCTGGCCCTGTTCGCGGGCCTCCTGGAACTTCCCACGATGCTTCCCTACCTGGCCGCCGTAGGCGTCATGCAGGGCGCCGGCTGGGGCACCGGCCTGCAGCTGCTCGCGCTGATCGGCTACTGCCTGGTGATGATCGTCCCGGCGTTGGTGCTGGTTGGCGCCCTTGCGCTCGCCGGCCCGCGCATCGAGGCCTGGCTGCAGAAAATGGGGGCCAAGGCCTCGGCCTACGCCCAGGAAACCCTTGGCTGGGTGGTGGGCATCGGCGGATACTTGCTCATTCGCGCATGCCTTTCCGGGCAGGATCTGCACAGCTTGCTCGGCTAGCCACGCTGTGGGCGAAAGGGCACGGTTCCAATTGGCTTGAAGCGGGGTATTGATGCGAGAATTGACGGCATGGAACCTCTAGGCAGCAGCGCGAAGCAGGGCAGGAAAGTCACCCTGAACGCATCAACTTTGGCAATGTCCGTCATGGTCATCGTCCTTCTGGTGGCAGTGGTATTCGCTGCCAACTCCAATGAGATCGTCGGCTGGTTTGTTGTCGTCATCTCCGCCGGTTGGCTGCTGCTGGCCGCATTCATGATGTTCGGCCTCAAGCGAGGCGCTGACAAGATCAACAACTCGCTGCGCGAAGCCACCGCGGCGGCCACGCCGCGCGCCCAGCCCGGCACCGTGGTGGTTGACGAAGCCACCAGCCAGCGCGACATGAAGCTCGATCACTCGTTCAAGATCGTCCAGGTCCAGGCACGCGTGATCGCCGAACAGCGCCAGAGCCGGGGCGAGGATTACGAGGGCATGATCGACCGGGCGCTGGAGACAATCCAGATGACCGCGGCGAATGCGCGGGACATGATCAAGCCGGCCAAGCCGATGGACGGCGAAATCATCGACTAACCGATCCGGGCAACGCGCAAGCGTTGCCCTTTTTCGTTGCCCGTGTTTCGGCGCAAGCCAGATCAGCGCGTAATCGATCGCATAATTTTGTAAGCTGGAATAGTGATACCTACCAGTGTGGAAATTCTCAACAAGGACGCCGGCGCGCTGCGCGTCGCGTCGGTCAACGTCAACGGCATTCGCGCGGCCTACAAGCGCAACATGGCGGACTGGATCGCCGCCCGTGACGTGGACATCCTGTGCCTGCAGGAAGTACGCGCACCGGACAAGATCCTGCGCGACCTGATTGGCGAGGGTTGGCATATTCTGCATGCCGAGGCCAAGGACAAGGGCCGCGCAGGCGTCGCCGTCCTCTCGCGTACCGAGCCGGTAGCCGTGCGCGAGCACATCGGCGAGGACTACTTCGCCGAATCCGGACGCTGGGTCGAAGCGGACTTCGATGTCCACGGCGAGATCTTCACCGTCGTCTCGGCCTACGTCCATTCCGGCGAGCTGGGCACCCAGAAGCAGGATGACAAGTACCGCTTCCTGCAGCGCATGAACGTGCGCCTGGTGGAACTGAAGAACGAGAAGGACCACGTCCTGGTGGTAGGCGATTTGAACGTCGTGCACACCGAAAAGGACATCAAGAACTGGAAGCCGAACCACAACAAGCGCGCCGGCGTCATGGACGAGGAAATCGCCTACTTCGACGGATTCTTCGGCCCTCAGATCGGCTACAAGGATGTGGCTCGCGAGCTGGCCGGCGACGTGCAGGGACCGTACACCTGGTGGTCCTTCCGCGGACAGGCCTTCGACAACGACGCAGGTTGGCGTATCGACTACCACATGGCTACCCCGGCTCTAGCCGCCAAGGCCATCAAGTCCCACGTAGACCGTGCCTCGGCCTACGATTTGCGCTTCTCCGACCACGCACCGCTGGTCGTCGACTACCAGTTCTAGAAGGAATTCTATGGAAACCAACCGTCCCCGCGTCCTCTCCGGCATGCAGCCATCGGGCGATTCGCTGCACCTGGGCAATTACCTGGGCGCGCTGGTCAACTGGGTCAAGACCCAGGATGACCACGACGCGTTCTTCTTCATCCCGGATATGCATGCGATTACCGTGTCGCAGGATCCGGCCGATTTGCGCGCCCGCACCCGCAAGACCGCTGCCCAGTTCATCGCCGGCGGCATCGACCTGGACAAATCCACCTTGTTCGTCCAGTCGCAGGTGCCCGAGCACGCGCAGCTGGCCTGGGTGCTGAACTGCATCACCGGCTTCGGCGAAGCCAGCCGCATGACCCAGTTCAAGGACAAGTCCTCCAAGGGCGGTTCGGACGCCGCCAGCGTCGGCTTGTTCACCTACCCGATCCTGATGGCTGCGGACATCCTGCTCTACCAGCCTGAAGGCGTTCCGGTGGGCGATGACCAGCGCCAGCATGTGGAGCTGGCCCGCGATCTGGCCAAGCGCTTCAACCACCGCTTCGGGCAGACCTTCACCGTTCCAGAGGCCTTCATCCCGAAGGAAGGCGCACGCATCTACGACCTGCAGAACCCGACCTCGAAGATGTCCAAGTCCGCCGAGTCACCTGCGGGCCTGATCAACGTCCTGGATGAGCCGAAGCTGATCGCCAAGCGCATCAAGTCCGCGGTGACCGATGCCGGGTCCGTCGTGGCCTACGACAAGGCCGAGAAGCCAGGGGTTTCGAACCTGCTGGATATCCTGGCCGCGGTGACCGGCAAGCATGTTCCGGAACTGGTCAGCGAATTCGAGGGCAAGATGTACGGGCACCTGAAGGTGGCTGTGGCAGAAGCAGTGGTGGAGCGGCTGACCCCGATCCGCACCCGCACCCTGGAGCTGCTCGATGATCCGGCCGAGCTGGATCGCCTGCTGCTTGCCGGTGCGGTCAAGGCGCGTGAAGTGGCTTCCAAGACCGTTGCCGATGTCTACCAGAAGGTCGGCTTCCTGCCGCCGCTGGGAATCTAAGAGCCAATGGTTTTCGAGTACACCCTGGGCGTTGTGATCCCGGTGCCGCAGCCGCACCGGGAGACCCTGCGCGCGTGGCGCCAGGAATACGGGGGAGAGGCCACCGCGCCGATTGCCCCGCATATCACCTTGGTGTCCGGGTCGTACCTGAATTCCTGGGAGAAGGCGGCGGCCCAGGTGCGCCGGGTAGCAGCCACGGTGGAACCCTTCACCATCCAGCTGGGTCCGGCTCGAACCTTCCGGCCGGCCAGTGACGTGGTTTTCCTGCCGCTGGACACCGGCGCCGATGAATGCTGGGCGCTGCACCGCGCGCTGCTGGGCGATGCGCTGCGGCATGAATCGGCCTTCGCCTACCATCCGCACCTGACCATCGCGCAAAACGTGCCGGCAGCGCAATTGGACGCCGCGCAGGCGGCGCTGGGCGACGCGCAGCTGTCCTTCACCGCCGACCGCATCCAGCTGTTCGATACCCGCGGCGGGGAGTGGAACTTCAGCGAGGACATCGCGCTCGGTTCATAGCGCACCCCGTGCTGCCGCAGGGCAGCACGTTTCTGCCCGCGACGACACACGAATCGGCATTCGGGTGCTCCTGCTCACATAATGGTGGAAGGCGCCGCGACGCAGCCATGGCGCCGGAGAGGCAGGATATGGACGTCCGGCAATTGAGGTATTTCCTGGCGGTCGCCGACCACGAGGGGTTCAGCCGCGCCGCCGAGCACCTGCTCATCGCGCAGCCTTCGCTGTCGCAGACGATCAAGAGCCTCGAGCAGGAGATCGGCTTGCCGCTGTTCCACCGGGTTGGCCGCCGGGTTGTGCTCAGCGAAGCGGGCAAGGAGCTGCTGGGCCCGGCCCGGCTGGTAGTCCGGGACCTGGACGCTGCGCGCTCGGCGATGGCGGAGCTCAAGGGGGTCCACCGCGGCCGGCTGGAGCTGGCGGCCATGCCGTCACCGGCCATCGAGCCGCTGACCACCCTGATCTCCCGGTACACCCAGCAGCATCCGCAAATTTCCGTCAGCACTGCCGCCGCCTTCACCGTTGACGAGGTGGTCAGCTCGGTGCGCTCCGGGAGCAGCGAGATCGGCCTGCTCGGCGCGGAGCAGCCGATTGCCGCCCCCGGGGTGGACGTAGTGCAACTGGAGCGCCAGCCGCTGGTGCTGATCATCAATCCGCTGGCAGATCACTTCGGGCCGGGCGAAACGCTTCAGGGCTGCGACCTCGGCGGCGAGAGCATCATCATCTCGCAGCGCGGCTCGCTCATGCGCTCAGTGGTGGACGACCTGGTAGCCCGCGGCGTGGACCTGCGCATCGTCGCCGAAGTCGCCCACCGCACCTCGATTCTCCCGCTGGTGCTCGCCGGAGTCGGGCATGCCATCCTGCCGATTTCCTGGGCCCCGCTGGCGCGCCGTTCCGGGCTGCGGGTGGCCCTGCTGGAGCCGGTCACGCAGCTGCATGTGGCGATCATCAGCCGGCAGGAGAACCTGACTCCCGCGGCCCAGTCCTTCCTCCGGCTCGCCCAGGAGTATTCAGAAACCCAACCTGGCCAGTGACTATAGGTCGCACCTATCCGGCGTATGCATATTCGGTCTTAGACGCGATGCCTAGGTCCCGGTCTAATGGATACCAAGTTCGCACGTGATGCGGACCACTTAGACCAAGGAGGAAACCATGGGCCAGACCCGAGTATTCAAGATTGCTTCCATTCCCGCGGACGGTGTCGGAAAGGAAGTGGTCGCCGCCGGCCGCACGGTGCTGGAAGCTGTCGCCGCGCAATCCAACGGCAAGTTCGCCTTCGACTGGACCGAGTTCGACTGGGGCTGCGAGTACTACGCCAAGCACGGGGTCATGATGGCACCAGACGGCTTGGAAACGCTGAAAGACTTCGACTCGATCTACTTCGGCGCGGTCGGCTGGGAGAACGTTCCAGACCATGTCAGCCTCTGGGGCTTGCGCCTGAACATTACGCAGAACTTCGACCAGTGGGCCAATATCCGCCCGGTCAAGTTCCTTCCCGGGGTCACTTCGCCGCTGCGCAAGGCCGATGACACCGAGCTGGATTGGATCGTCGTGCGCGAGAACAGCGAAGGCGAATATGCCGGGCTGGGCGGTCGCAACCTTTCGGGGCGCGGGCCGGGCAATGAGATCGCGCTGCAGACGGCGCTGTTCAGCGAGAAGGGCTGCGAGCGGATCATCCGCTTCGCTTTCGAGCTGGCCCGCACCCGCACGGTGAAGAAGGTCTCCTCGGTCACCAAGTCCAATGCGCAGCAGTACGGCATGGTGCTGTGGGACGAGACTTTCGAGCGCGTGGCGCTGGAATTCCCTGATGTGCGTACCGAAAGCGTGCTGGTTGACGCGATGAGCGCGAAGTTCATCCTCAATCCCGAGGACCTGTCGGTGGTTGTCGCCTCGAACCTGAACGCCGACATCCTCTCGGATCTGGGTTCCGCCCTGGCCGGCAGCCTGGGGCTGGCCGCCAGCGCCAACCTGAACCCCGAACGCCGCTTCCCGTCCATGTTCGAGCCGGTGCACGGTACGGCCCCGGACATCGCCGGGCAGGGGATCTGCAATCCGATCGGCGCGATCGCCAGCGCCGCGCTGATGCTGGAGCACTTCGGGCTGGAAGCCGAAGCCCGCCAGGTCGAGGCGGCTATCGAAGCAGCCACCGCGGCCGGGCAGCTGACCCGCGACATCGGCGGAACTGCGGATACCGAGACCGTCACCGACGCCATCGTGGCAGCACTGAGCAGCACCCTGGCCGCTGTCTAGGTCCAACGCGCGCCCCATCCGGGGCGCGCCACCAGGCCGCGAATATTGCATCGCGGCTCCCTGAATTTTTCCAAGCCCCGCTCCCGCGCACGCTGAGATCCACGGAGCAAGGCTTATTCCAACACTGAGGTAGGAATCATGGGCAAGACCATGCAGAGCGAAAGCATCCAGCCGGCTCGCCGGCCACTGTACCGGCAGCTGTACTTCTGGGTCCTGGTCGCCATTGTCGCCGGCATTATCCTTGGCTGGCTGGCACCGGAAACCGGCCAGTCCATGCAACCGATCGGCACCACATTCGTGGAAGCGATGAAGATGCTGATCGGACCGATCGTCTTCTTGACCATTGTCGGGGGGATCGCCAGCGTTGCCGACCTGAAAAAGGTCGGTGCCACCGGGCTCAAGGCGCTGGGCTACTTCCAGATCGGCACGATCTGCGCCATGCTGCTCGGCTTGGTGGCGATCAACATCTTCCGCCTGGGCGATGGCGTGAACGCTGATGCCAGCAAGCTCGAAACCACCGGCCAGGCCGCAGAGCTCATCGACAAGGGCGAGAGCCAGCAATGGTGGGAGTTCCTGACGCACATCATTCCCGGCTCGGTGGCGTCGCCATTCGTCGAAGGCGACATCCTGCAGATCATCTTCATGGCGGTGGTGTTCGGCATCGCGATCAATGCCGTGGGCAAGATCGGCGGCCCGGTGCTGGATCTGGTGCAACGGCTGACTACGGTGATCTTCAAGGTGCTGAATTTCATCATGAAGGCGGCACCGCTGGGCGCTTTCGGCGCCATGGCCTTCGCCGTGGGCAAATACGGGGTGGAAACGCTTTCCAGCCTGGGCTGGCTGATCCTGCTGTTCTACGGCACCTCGATCATCTTCGTGGTCTTCTTCCTCGGCGGAATCATGGCGTTCCTGGGGCTGAACATATTCAAGATGCTCAAGCACTTCCGCGAGGAGCTGCTGCTGATCCTGGGCACGTCCACGGCGGAACCGGCGCTCCCCGGGCTGATGAAGAAGCTCGAACACGCAGGGGTGAAGAAGGAGACAGTGGGGCTGGTGGTGCCGACCGGATACAGCTTCAACCTCGATGGCGCTGCCATCTACCTCTCGCTGGCGGCCGTGTACATCGCCCAGGCCACGAATACCGACCTGACTGTGGGCCAGCAGATCGGCATGCTTGCCGTCATGCTGCTGACCTCGAAGGGTGCGGCGGGTGTTGCCGGAGGCGGATTCATCGCACTGACCGCAACCTTGAGCACCTTGGGAACCATCCCGGCGGCCGGCATCATGCTGATCTTCGGCATTGACAAGTTCATGTCCGAATGCCGCGCCCTGGTGAACTTCTGCGGCAATGCCGTCGCCACCTTGTTCATCGCCTGGTGGGACAAGTCCCTTGACATCGAACGAGTACGCAAGGTGTTCAACGGCGAAGAAGTCCCCGCGCAGCAGGGGTCGCAAGATTCCCCGGAGGACAAGCAAGCGAACGTGGCTGCGGAAGACGACGGCACGCAGGACAACCCGGTCGATGCCTCGGCGGCTGAGCTCAGCGGCGTAGCGCGCTAGCACCCAAGGGCACAGCAGGTCCCCGCGAAAGTTCTGGCGGGGACCTGCTGCGTTGGCGGGCTACTTCGCGCGCACGTTCGCTTCGATCTTCGCTCCGGTGTCCGCGTCGATGTTCTTCCAGTACTCGATCGCGTTGGACAGCACCGGTTCGATGACCCCGTCCAGCGCCCCGGTGACGGTCTGGACCAGTTCGGCGCGCTGGGCGTCGTCCATCACCTCGCGGACCAGGATGCCGGGCTGGACGAAGTCCCCGTCGTCCTTGCGCAGCGTGTAGGCCTCGCGGACCAGCTCGCCGTCGGACTCGAAGGAGTTCTCTGCCGGACCGGTTTCATCGCTCCACGAGTCGCCGAAGGAGTTCGGCGCGTAGACGCTGCGATCGCCGGTGTGCTCGTAGGTCATATTCCCTTCGAAATTGTACGAGTGCACCGGGCATTTCGGCTTGTTCACCGGCAGCTGCTGGAAGTTGGTGCCGATGCGGTAGCGCTGGGCGTCCGCGTAGGCGAAATTGCGTCCCAGCAGCATCTTGTCCGGACTCATCCCCATGCCCGGAACCATGTTCCCGGGGGAGAATGCGGCCTGCTCGATTTGCGCGAAGAAGTTCTCCGGGTTCCGGTTCAGCGTCATGGTGCCGACCTTGATGCGCGGATAGTCCTTCTTGGACCAGACCTTGGTCAGGTCGAAGGGGTTGAACCGGTAGGTCTTGGCTTCCTCGTAGCCCATGATCTGCACGTACAGGTCCCACTGGGGGAAATTCCCGGCCTTGATGGCTTCGAACAGGTCGCGACGGTGGAAGTCGGCGTCGGATCCGGCCAGCGCCTCGGCCTGCGCCCCGCGCATGGTCTCGAACTTCTCGGACTGCTTGTTCAGGAAATGGTACTTGACCCAGAATTTCTCTCCGGCCGCGTTGACCCACATGTAGGTGTGCGAGCCGTAACCGTTCATCTCGCGCCAGGTCTTGGGCAGGCCGCGCTGGCCCATGATGTAGGTGACCTGGTGGGCGGATTCCGGATTCTGCGTCCAGAAGTCCCACTGCATGGTTCCATCGCGCAGCCCCGAATCGGGCAGGCGCTTCTGGGAGCGGATGAAGTGCGGGAACTTCATCGGGTCGCGAACGAAGAACACCGGCGTGTTGTTCCCGACCAGATCGAAATTGCCTTCGGAAGTGTAGAACTTCATCGAGAAGCCGCGCACATCGCGCCAGGTGTCGGGAGAGCCGAGCTCGCCGGCAACGGTGGAGAAACGCATCAGCGTTTCGGTTTTCACGCCAGGCTGGAACAGGGCCGCCTTGGTGTACCGGGATACGTCCTCGGTGGTTTCGAATTCGCCGAAGGCTCCGGAACCCTTGGCATGCGGGCGGCGCTCGGGAACATTCATCCGGTTGAAATGCTGCAGGGTCTCGACCAGATGATGGTCGTGCAGCACGATGGGGCCGTTGGCGCCCACGGTCAGCGAGTTGCGATCGCTGGCTGCCGGGATTCCTGCTTGGGTTGTCGAGGTGGGATCTTCACTGGCCATGTTTGCTCCTCAGCTATGTGGTGCATTGGGAAAAGGGCGAGTACTGCCCATCATGCCACGCATAGCGGGGGAGTTGAAGGGATGCAAAAAGGGCCCGAACCATGGTTCGGGCCCTTAGCGCGTGCTTAGACGGTGCGCGCCAGAATTGCCTGCTTGACCTCGGCGATAGCCTTGGTCACCTGGATGCCGCGTGGGCATGCTTCGGTGCAGTTGAAGGTGGTGCGGCAGCGCCACACGCCTTCCTTGTCGTTCAGGATCTCCAAGCGCATGTCGCCTGCATCATCGCGCGAGTCGAAGATGAAGCGGTGGGCGTTGACGATCGCAGCCGGGCCGAAGTACTGGCCATCGGTCCAGAACACCGGGCAGGAGCTGGTGCAAGCAGCACACAGGATGCACTTGGTGGTGTCGTCGAAGATCTCGCGATCCTCGGCGGACTGGTAGCGTTCCTTGGTTGGCTCGTGGCCCTTGGAGATCAGGAATGGCATGATCTCGCGGTAGGACTGGAAGAACGGTTCCATGTCGACGATGAGGTCCTTTTCAAGGGGCAGGCCCTTGATGGCTTCAACGGTGATCGGCTTGGAGGTGTCCAGGTCCTTGAGCAGGGTCTTGCAGGCCAGGCGGTTGCGGCCGTTGATGCGCATGGCATCGGAACCGCACACGCCGTGGGCGCAGGAGCGGCGGAACGACAGCGAGCCGTCCTGCTCCCACTTGACCTTGTGCAGGGCGTCCAGCACGCGGTCGGTGCCGTACATGGTCAGCTTGAAATCTTCCCAGTATGCGTCCGCGGTGGCCTCTGGCAGGTAGCGGCGAACGCGCAGGGTGATGTCGAAGCTCGGGATCTCTCCGCCGCCGCCAACGCCTGGCTTCAGGTCGATCTTTGACGGTGGTTCTGGCAGTTCGGTGCTCATTAGTACTTACGCTCCATTGGCTGGTAACGGGTAAAGACCACTGGCTTGGTCTCCATGCGGATGCCCTTGATGTCCTCGGTGACGGCTTCTGCGTCACGGTAGGACATCGAGTGCTTCATGAAGTTCTCATCGTCGCGGTCTGGGAAGTCCTCGCGGTAGTGGCCGCCGCGGGATTCCTTGCGGTGCAATGCAGCAACGGTGATGACCTCGGCCAAGTCGAGCAGGAAGCCCAGCTCGATGGCTTCGAGCAGATCCAGGTTGAAGCGCTTGCCCTTGTCCTGGATGCTGATGTTCTTGTAGCGGCGGCGCAGATCCTCGATCACGTCGCGCGCTTCCTTCAGCGAACGCTCGTCGCGGAATACCTGGACGTTGGCGTCCATGGTCTCCTGCAGGATCGAGCGCAGGTCCGAGACGCGCTCGGTGCCGTTGCCGGTCAGCACGCCTTCGAGCTGCGCGGTGACGAATGCTTCCGGGTTCTCCGGCAGCTCGACGAAGTCGGCGGTCTTGGAGTACTCGGCAGCGGCTACGCCGGCGCGCTTGCCGAACACGTTGATGTCCAGCAGCGAGTTGGTGCCCAGGCGGTTCGAGCCGTGGACCGATACGCAAGCAACCTCGCCGGCAGCGTACAGGCCAGGAATGACGGTGTCATTGTCCTGCAGCACTTCGGTGTTGATGTTGGTTGGAACGCCACCCATTGCGTAGTGCGCGGTTGGGTAGACAGGCACCGGATCGGTGAACGGCTCGACACCCAGGTAGGTGCGGGCGAATTCGGTGATGTCCGGCAGCTTGGATTCGATGTGCTCTGGTTCCAAGTGGGTCAGATCCAGCAGCACGTAGTCCTTGTTAGGACCGCAACCGCGGCCTTCGCGGACTTCGTTGGCCATCGCGCGGGCCACGATGTCACGTGGAGCCAGGTCCTTGATGGTCGGTGCGTAGCGCTCCATGAAGCGCTCGCCATCCGAGTTGCGCAGGATCGCGCCTTCGCCACGTGCACCCTCGGTGAGCAGGATGCCCAGTCCGGCAAGGCCCGTTGGGTGGAACTGGAAGAACTCCATGTCCTCCAGCGGCAGGCCCGAGCGGAAGGCGATGCCCATGCCGTCACCGGTCAGGGTGTGCGCGTTCGAGGTGGTCTTGAAGACCTTGCCGGCGCCGCCCGAAGCGAAGATGACCGACTTGGCCTGGAAGACGTGCAGTTCGCCGGTAGCAAGGTCGTAGGAAACCACGCCGGCAACGCGCTTCTGCTTGTAGGCGGTGCCGTCCTCGCGGTAGGCATCCTCTTCAACCATCAGCAGGTCGAGCACGTAGTACTCGTTGTAGAACTCGACGTTGTGCTTGACGCAGTTTTGGTACAGGGTCTGCAGGATCATGTGACCGGTACGGTCAGCTGCGTAGCATGCGCGGCGCACGGCAGCCTTGCCGTGGTCGCGGGTGTGGCCGCCGAAGCGGCGCTGGTCGATCTTGCCCTCTGGGGTTCGGTTGAATGGGAGGCCCATTTTTTCCAGGTCCAGCACGGCGTCGATGGCTTCCTTCGCCATGACCTCTGCTGCGTCCTGGTCAACCAGGTAGTCGCCACCCTTGATGGTGTCGAAAGTGTGCCACTCCCAGTTGTCTTCCTCGACGTTGGCAAGTGCTGCGCACATGCCGCCCTGGGCCGCACCGGTGTGCGAGCGGGTTGGGTAAAGCTTGGTTAGCACTGCGGTGCGTGCGCGCTGACCGGATTCGATCGCTGCACGCATACCTGCACCACCGGCACCGACGATAACAACGTCGTACTTATGTACCTGCATTCTTGATGCTCTCTTCTCTAAAAATCTGTGTGGCTATCGGCTGGAACTAGGGGAGTTCCAATTAGCACTGTGGCAGGGTGCTGCCGGCTACGCATGGATCGAAGGTGAAGATCACCAGGGAACCAAGCACGATGATGAAGATCGTGGCAACATACAGGATGCCCTTGAGCCATGCACGGGTAGCGTGCTTCTCTGCGTAGTCGTTGATGATGGTGCGCACGCCGTTGGTGCCGTGCAGCATTGCCAGCCACAGCATGGCCAGATCCCAGAACTGCCAAAGCGGCGAGGCCCACTTGCCGGCCACGAAGCCGAAGCCGATGCCGGAGATGCCTTCGCCGACCATCAGGTTGGAGATGAGGTGGCCGAAGATCAGAACGATCAGGACTACGCCGGAGAGACGCATGAACAGCCATGCCAGCATTTCGAAGCTTCCGCGGGACTTTGGTCCGCGCTTGTACTTTGGATCAATGCGCTGGCTGCGAGGAGCAGGAATAGAAACGCTCATGGCTTAGTGGCCTCCGAATGCGATCGACAGGTGACGGATAGCGAAGCCCGCAAAGACGATGACCCAAAGGATCAATACGCCCCAGAGCAACTGGCGCTGGTACTTGGTGCCCTGCTTCCAGAAGTCGACCAGGATCAAACGCAGACCGTTGAATGCGTGGAAGAGGATTGCTGCAACCAGACCGGTTTCACCAAGTGCCATCCACGGGGTCTGGTAGGTGCTAATGATTGCGTCGTAGGCGCCGGCATCGACACGGACCATGGCCGTATCGAGCACGTGCACCAGCAGATAAAGAAAAATAACGACACCGGTGACTCGGTGTCCCACCCAGGACCACATGCCTTCATGGCCGCGGTATAGGGTGCCTGACGAAGTCTTCGACACTGAACTAAACCTCCAAGGCTCGCAACGGCGCATGTGTATATTGCACACAATGAGATTTGACGCACTTGTGCGAGCGTTCCTTGTGCGAGTCTAAACCACTAAGCCAGCTCCAATCTATTTCGTGTCTCGTTCCTGTGAGCATGTTCACCGAAATGCGGTAAATATGCGCTAAAAGGCCGAAATCCCGCCCGTAATACCTCATGTGATGTTTTCGTATTTAATTCGTTGCACAGGTTTCAATGGACGGGATTATCCACCGAATGAATTAGTCTGGAAGGCGTGAATGCAGACCTATTAGCCCGATTCCATGGCGTGATCCCCGCCGGCGGCGTCGGCACCCGATTGTGGCCCCTTTCCAGGGCTTCCGCTCCGAAGTTTTTGCACGATCTGACCGGATCCGGATCCACGCTGATCCGGGCCACCTATGACCGCCTGGTCCCGCTGGCCGGCGAACGGATCATGGTGGTCACCGGGCGTGCGCACCGCGGAGCCGTAGTTTCCCAGCTGCCCGAGCTATGCGACGAGGACCTGGTGCTCGAGCCGGAGCCGCGCGACTCGGCTGCCGCCATCGGCCTGGCCGCCGCGATCCTGTACCGCCGGGACCCGAGCATCATCATGGGCTCCTTCGCCGCGGACCAGGTCATTGAGCCGGTCGAGGTGTTCCAGGCCGCGCTGAGCGAAGCGATCCACACCGCGGCGACCGGCAAGATCGTGACCATCGGCATCCACCCGACGCACCCCTCCACCGGATTCGGCTACATCCAGACCGGCCAGCCGCTCCAGGTGCCCAATGCGCCGTCGGCGCGAGGCGTGGTGCAGTTCGTGGAGAAGCCCGATGAGGACACGGCCCGCAAGTACCTGGCCTCGGGCGGGTTCTTGTGGAATGCCGGCATGTTCGTCGCGCCGGTGAGCCTGATGCTCAAGCACCTGGAAGCCAATGAGCCGGCGCTGTATGCCGGCCTGATGAAGATCGCTGATGCGTGGGAAACCGATCAGCGCGAAGCCGTGATGCGCGAAGTCTGGGCCGATCTGCCGAAGATCGCCATCGACTACGCGGTGGCTGAACCGGCCGCCGAGGCCGGGGACGTCGCGGTGATCCCGGGCGTTTTCAACTGGGACGACGTGGGCGACTTCGCCGCGATCGGCCGCTTGAACAAGGCCAGTGCCGAGGAGGGCATCATCAACCTGGGCGGCGAGTCGGTGCGCGTGTATGCCGACAGCGCTACCGGCGTGGTCTATTCGGACCGCCCGCGCGTGGTGGCTTTGGTCGGGATCGAGGATGTGGTCGTGGTGGATACCGCCGACGCGTTGCTGGTGACCACCAAGGAGCATGCGCAGAAGGTCAAGCAGACCGTGGAGGCCTTGAAGGCCGACGGCGCTACCGAGGTGCTCTAGCACAGCTTCGCCCCTGCTGGGGGAGCACGGGATGTTACTGCCCGGTATTTGCTGGGACTTCCTTTGACCTGCGCAGATATGGCATTCTAGGTGGGGTTTTGCCCTGCGGTGCTTTGGCGCCCTTGCCGGGCATTGATAGGTTGGTAGCCATGACTACGGCCAAGATCAGTTCCGAACCGTCCGAATCCGCAAAGCCCGCGCCGCCGGGCTCGCTGCCGCCGCCGGGCAAGACCCGGATCAACAAGGCAGTCTTCTACGGCTCTGCGCTGCTGGTGCTGGCCATCGCCCTGTGGGCCATTATCGACCGCGATTCCGCCAACCTGGCCATCAGCGCCGCCGTAACCTGGATTGGCCGGAACTTCGGCTGGTACTACACCCTGGTGGTCGTCGCGGTGCTCGTCTTCGTGATCGGCGTCGCGATCTCGAAGGTGGGCAAAACCCGGCTGGGCCCGGATCATTCGCGCCCGTCCTTCAACATCTTCACCTGGGCGGCAATGCTCTTCGCCGCCGGCATCGGCATTGACCTGATGTTCTTCTCGGTGGCCGAGCCGGTCACCCAATACCTGGCTCCGCCGGCCATGGAGGGATCCACCGTCGAGGCGGCCCGCCAGGCGCTGGTCTGGACGCTGTTCCACTACGGCCTGCTCGGCTGGGGCCTGTATGCGCTGGTGGGACTGGCCCTGGGCTACTTCGCCTACCGCCACAACCTGCCGCTGTCCATCCGCTCGGCGCTCTACCCGATCCTGGGCAAGCGCACCGAAGGCTGGGTGGGGCACAGCGTGGACATCGCCGCGATGCTCGGCACGATCTTCGGCATCGCCACCTCGCTGGGCATCGGCGTCGCGCAACTGAACTACGGGCTGAACTACATGTTCGGCATTCCCGAAAACCGCTCCTGGCAGATCATCCTGATCGTCGCCGCCGTGGTGATGGCGACCATCTCGGTGCTCACCGGTGTGGAAAAGGGCATCCGCCGGCTCTCCGAGCTCAACGTGCTGCTGTGCGTTGCGCTGATGCTCTTCGTGCTGATTGCCGGCTCCACCGCCTACCTGTTCGACGGCATCGTGAACAACATCGGCGACAGCCTGGCGATGTTCCCTTCGATGGCGCTGGACACCTTCGCCTACGACCGCCCCGATGAGTGGCTCAACGGCTGGACACTGTTCTTCTGGGCCTGGTGGATCGCCTGGGCGCCGTTTGTCGGCTTGTTCCTGGCCCGCATTTCCCGTGGACGCACCATCCGCCAGTTTGTCACCGGCGTGCTGGTGGTGCCTTTCGCTTTCATCCTGCTGTGGATCTCGATCTTCGGCAACAGCGCGCTGGCGATCGTCCGCTCGGGCAATCAAGCCTTTGGCGAAGTCGCGATGAACACCCCGGAACGGGCCTTCTACTCGCTGCTGGACCAGATGCCCGGCGCACCGATCACCGCGGCGATCGCCACCTTCACCGGATTGCTGTTCTACGTGACCAGCGCCGACTCCGGTGCCCTGGTGATGGCCAACTTCACCTCGCACCTGAAGGATCCGCAGTCCGACGGCTCCAAGCCGGTGCGATTGTTCTGGTCGCTGGCCACCGGCTTGCTGACCTTGGGCATGCTCTTCGTCGATGGGATCTCCACCCTGCAGGGCGCCACGGTCATCATGGGCCTGCCCTTCTCCTTCGTGCTGCTGCTGATCATGCTGGGGCTGTTCAAATCCCTGCGCATGGAATCGGCGCTGGCCGATCGCTACCGCAACAACATGCACAAGGTGCTCACCAGCCGGATGGGATCGGGCGCCGAGAAGCGCAATTGGAAGCAGCGGCTGTCCCGGGCCATGTCCTATCCTGGGCACCGCTCGGCCAAGCGCTACCTGGGGCAGGTCGCATTGCCGGCCCTGCAGGAAGTCAGCGAGGAATTCACCGCCCGCGGCGCCACGGTGGCGCTGGATATCGAGCAAGTGGCCAACCTAGAGCTGAACTCGCTGGACCTGGTGGTGGAAAACGGCGCCGAACGGCCCTTCAAGTACCAGATCTATCCGGTGCAGCTGCCGGTGCCCACCTACGCCCGCGTCTCGGCCGGCACCGATGTGTACTACCGCATGGAGGTCTTCTCCCAGGAAGGCAGCCACGGCTACGACCTGATGGGGCTCACCAAGGAACAGCTGATCTGCGATGTGCTGGACCAGTATGAAGCCCACCTTGAATTCCTGGAAGCGCAAACCGAATCGGCGGCTCCCAGCCAGATCAATTCCGACGGCGCGTCCAAAACCGACTGGGAATCAGATTTCGAAACAACCCTGAAAGAGGAAGCATGAGTTCTCCGAGCAACCAGAATCCGCTCCTGCACCATGGCGCGACGCTGTTCATCGACGGCGCTTTCACGCCCGCGGCCAGCGGCGAAACCCGCACCATCAACTGCCCGGCCAATGGGGAAGCGGTGGCCACCGTTTCCGAGGCAGGGGAAGCCGATTCGATCAAGGCCATCGAAGCTGCCCGCCGCTCGTTCGATTCGGGCATCTGGTCCAGCGTGCCGGCCGCGCAGCGCGGCGACTTCCTGCTGAAAGCCGCCGAGCAGCTGGTGGCGCGCAAGGCTGAATTCGCGCTGGCCGAAACCCTGGACACCGGCAAACGCCTGGTCGAATCCGAGCTGGACATGGACGACATCATCTCCTGCTTCCGCTACTTCGGAAAGCTGGCTGGACAGGAAGCCGGCCGCGTAGTCGATGCCAACGACCCGAATGTCATCTCGCGGATCGACTACGAGCCGGTGGGCGTGGCCGCCATGATCACCCCGTGGAACTACCCATTGCTGCAGGCGGCATGGAAGATCGCTCCGGCTTTGGCCGCGGGCTGCTCCTTCGTGCTCAAGCCGGCCGAATTGACCCCGTCCACCGCGATCTTGATGATGGAGGTCCTCAAGGACCTTGGGCTGCCAACTGGCGTGGCCAACCTGGTCACCGGCGCCGGCGCGCAGGCCGGCGCGGTGCTCTCGGAGCACAAGGACGTGGATCTAGTCTCCTTTACCGGTGGCCTGGTCACCGGGCGCAAGGTCGCCGCCGCTGCCGCTGGCACGGTGAAGAAGGTGGCCTTGGAGCTGGGCGGCAAGAACCCGAATGTGGTCTTCGCCGATGCGGACTTCGACGCTGCGCTGGATAATGCCCTCAATGGGGCGTTCGTGCACTCCGGGCAGGTCTGCTCCGCCGGCGCGCGCCTGGTCATCCACGAATCGATCGCCGAGAAGTTCGTCGACGAGCTGGTGCGCCGCGCGCAGCAGATTACCCTGGGCGGGCCTTTCGACCAGAAGGCGGAGACCGGCGCGCTGATCTCGGCAGCCCATCTGGAAAAGGTGGACGCCTATGTGCAGGCCGGCATCGCCGAGGGCGCGCGGGTGCGCTGCGGCGGACGCCGGGCCACCGAACAGGACGGCGCCGGCCTGGGCTCCGGCCATTTCTACCTGCCAACGGTCATCGACCAGGTCACCGGTTCGATGTCGGTGGCCCAGGACGAGGCCTTTGGCCCGACCATCACCGTGGAGACCTTCTCAACCGAGGATCAGGCGGTGGCCATCGCCAATGACACCATCTACGGCCTGGCTGGGGCTGTCTGGTCGCAGGATGCTGGAAAGGCCGCGCGCGTGGCCAAGCGCCTGCGCCACGGCACCATCTGGATCAACGACTACCACCCCTACCTGCCGCAGGCTGAATGGGGCGGCTTCGGCCAGTCCGGGGTGGGCCGCGAACTGGGCCCGACCGGCCTGGGCGAATACCAGGAAGCCAAGCACGTCTACCAGAATCTGAACCCGCAGGTTACCGGTTGGTTCGCACAGAAGCAAAGCTGAACGAGAAAGGGCATAGCGTGAGCATGCATAAGAAGGATTTCGACTACATCGTTATCGGCGGCGGCTCCGCCGGCGCGGCGGCAGCCTCCCGGCTGAGCGAAGACCCCTCGGTGACGGTGGCGCTGGTGGAAGCCGGTCCCGATGACCGCGGCTATGATGAGGTCCTGCAGCTTGACCGCTGGATGGAACTGCTCGAATCCGGCCTTGACTGGGACTACCCGATCGAGGAGCAGGAGAACGGCAACTCGTTCATGCGCCATGCGCGGGCCAAGGTGATGGGCGGGTGCTCCAGCCACAACTCCTGCATCGCTTTCTGGGCGCCGCGCGAGGACATCGACGAATGGGAGTCCAAGTTCGGTGCCACCGGCTGGAACTCGCAGATGGCCTACCGCCTGTACAAGAAGCTGGAAACCAATGAGGATGCCGGACCGCAGGCGCCGCACCATGGCGATTCGGGCCCGGTGAAGCTGATGAACGTGCCGGCCAATGACCCTTGCGGCGTGGCGATCCTGGATGCCGCCGAACAAGCTGGCATCCCGCGCGCGAAGTTCAACAATGACCAGACCGTGGTCAACGGTGCGAACTTCTTCCAGATCAACCGCCTGCCAGATGGCACACGCTCCTCCTCCTCGGTGTCTTACATCCACCCGATTACCGGCCGGGAGAACTTCTTCCTGCTCACCGGGCTGCAGGCGCGCAAGCTGAATTTCGACGCGTCCAAGCGCTGCACTGGCGTCGACGTGGTGGACGGAGCCTTCGGGCGCACCTCGACCCTGAACGCGGCCCGCGAGGTCGTGGTCTCGGCCGGCGCCATCGATTCGCCCAAGCTGCTGATGCTTTCGGGTATCGGCCCGGCCGAGCACCTGGAGGAGGTCGGCGTTCAGGTGCTGGTCGACTCCCCGGGCGTGGGCGAGCACCTGCAGGACCACCCGGAGGGCGTGATCCAGTGGGAAGCGAAGAAGCCCATGGTCGAATCCTCCACCCAGTGGTGGGAGATCGGCATCTTTACCCCGACCCGCGAAGGCCTGGACCGCCCGGATCTGATGATGCACTACGGGCAGGTGCCTTTCGACATGCACACCCTGCGCCAGGGCTACCCCACCGGGGAGAATACCTTCTGCCTGACCCCGAATGTCACCCATGCGAAGTCGCGCGGCACCGTGCGCTTGCGCAGCTGCGACTTCCGGGACAAGCCGAAGGTCGATCCGCGCTACTTCACCGACCCTGAAGGCCATGACGCGAGGGTGATGACTTTCGGCATCCGCAAGGCACGCGAGATCGTCGCCCAGTCCCCAATGGCTGATTGGGCCGGCGAGGAGCAGTTCCCGGGCAAGGATGTGCAAACCGATGACCAGATCTTCGACTACCTGCGCCGCACCCACAACACCGTCTACCATCCAGCCGGTTCGGTGCGCATGGGCGCCGAAGATGATGCGATGAGTCCGCTGGATCCGCAGCTGCGGGTCAAGGGCGTGAGCGGCCTGCGGGTGGCTGATGCGTCGGTGATGCCGGAGCTGGTGACGGTTAATCCGAACATCACGGTGATGATGATCGGCGAGCGTTGCGCCGAGCTGATCCAGCAGGACTAGAGCCCTGTCGCAGGGCGGCGG
>NZ_JBOGEG010000013.1:0-86773 GCF_050701915.1 Glutamicibacter sp.
GGCCGGCAACCAATAGGTTGCCGGCCACCGCCGTATTGCATGCTGGTACTTAGCCGAGCTCTTCACTCAGCTGGGCTGCACGGGCCGCTGCCGCTTGGGTGCCGGCAGCAATAATCTTTGGAATGCCTTGCTCATCGAAGGTGGCGATAGCCTGCTCGGTGGTGCCCTTCGGGCTGGTCACTGCCTTGCGCAGGGCCGATGGATTCGCGTCAGGGTTCGAGAGCATCTTGCCTGCACCGGCCACGGTGGCACGGGCCAGTGCGATGGAGAGCTTTTCATCCAAGCCCATGGCCACACCGGCGTTGGCCATGGCCTCAGCCAGGTAGAAAGCATAGGCTGGACCGGAACCGGAAATTGCCGAAAGCGCATTTTGCTGCTCTTCGCCAATGACGTGCACGTCACCGGATCCGGAGAGCAAATCGATGACCATCTTGGTCTGCTCTTCGCTCACGCTTGCGGCCGGGCTGATTCCCACAACGCCGGCCCCAACCATCAAAGGGGTGTTCGGCATGGAACGGATGACCGGCTGGCCTGCCGACAGGTGAGCCTGCATACTGCTCAAGGTGATTGCGGCGGCTACGGAAACAACAACCTTATGCGCGTCCAGCGATCCGGAAATCTCCTCGCATAGGTCGGTGATGCCCACCGGCTTCACGCCCAGGAAGATAATGTCTGCGCTGGAGGCAGCCTTTCGGTTGGCTTCCGGATCTTGCTCGCTGACCAAGACGTTGATGCCCAATTCACGCAGTTCCGCTGCACGATTATCGCTTCGCACGGTGGCGGTGATGAGCCGCGGGTCATGGCCCGATGCGATGATGCCACGCAGGATGGCGCCGTTCATGGAGCCAGCACCGAGGAAGGACAGGGACAGATTCTTTGTTGCTTCACTCATATGGCTATTGTGTCATTGGCTTGGGGTCGCTGCCGACTGTTAAGTGCTGGCGGGCAAATTCTAGGGTCTGTCCCAGCCATTCTTCCTTTTGCCCAGTATTGCGTGCCTTGCGGGTAGAGACCTCGACAGCGATGGTTCCGCCCCAGTTGGCATCACGCAAATACTGCAGCGTTTCGGCCACCGGTTGGGTGCCCAGCCCTGGCACGAGGTGCTCGTCTTTGCCGTTATCCAGACCATCGCACAGGTGCACATGTGCCAGTCGCTGGCCCAGGTCTTCAACTGCTTGGCGTGAATCCATATTGGCAATGGCCGCATGGGAGAAATCCCAGGTCACATGCTCGTAGTGCTGCGGGACTGGGTTCCAGTGCGGAAGGTACATTTTGGCTTCACGGCCCCGGGCGCGCCATGGGTACATATTCTCCACGGCAATTTTCATCCCCGTGGTGTCAACCAGTCGCTTCACGCCCTCGGAGAATTCCTCGGCGTAGGAGCCCTGCCACCTAAATGGTGGATGTGCGACAACCACGCTTGCCCCGACGGCTTGGGCCAGGATGACCGAACGTTCAATCTTGGCCCAAGCTGAGCCCCACACCTGCTGGGTGAGCAGCAGAGTCGGTGCGTGGATGGCCATGATTGGCAGTTGGTACTTATCCATCAAGGCCTTGAGCGCGGTGGCGGATTGGCTGGCTGCGTTGCCCGTAATCAGCACTTCCAGCCCGTCGTATCCCACGTCCTTGGCCATCGCAAAGGCGTCATGGACGGTCAGCGGATAAACTGACGCGCTAGAGAGGGTGACTGGCACCTTCATTGTGCTCTTCTGGTCTTCCATGCTCTTGCCTCCTGTTACCGTGTCCACTTTGCGGGCACCGTTTAGCCAAGAAGGTTAGCTGCTGGGTTTGGCGAGAAATTTGTACTTCTCATTGTCCAGAGCTACTTCCCCAACTCCAACGCTACTACTGAGCGGTGTCGCAGAGTCAAACATCACGTGATCAAAACGTCGAAGCATTAATCCTTCGCGGATAGCCCACGGGCAAATCCGCACAGATTTCAGTTTCAGGGCACTCATCGCTTCGTGAGCGACAATCGCTCCAGCAAGCAGTTGCGGGGCGCGAATCTCTGAGACACCGGGCAGTTCTGCACGTTCCGCCCAGCTCATTGCGGTCAACCGGTTGGTCCACAATTTCAATGCGTCACGATTGAGCACACGCTTAACATATGGGCCTTCCGTGCTCGGCGCGGCTCCGGTAATGCGAGCCAGCGAGCGGAAAGTCTTAGAAGTAGCGGTGGCCAAGGTGGGCTTGCCATACTGCCGCAGTTCGGTAGTTGGGTCGGTGAGAACATCACGTACGTACGTACGGAGTTCCTTGACTTCCTTCATGGAAGGCAGGTCGTTGGGAAGCCACTCGCGGGTCAGCCGGCCAGCACCCAGAGGCACGGAGAAAGCCGTCTGCGGGAATTCGTCAACACCCAGGGCCAGCTCCAATGAGCCGCCACCCATATCCAGGTTCAGGATGGATTCCGATGACCAACCGAACCAACGGCGTACCGAGTAGAAGGTCATGCCGGCTTCCTCTTCGCCGGTCAGTTCCATCAAGCTCACGCCCGTCTCAACTTCGACGCGTTCCAGGACGGCAGCACCGTTGGAGGATTCACGGATCGCTGAAGTGCAGAAAGCCATGAAGTCCTCAACCTGATGGTTTTCGGCGAACTTGGCGGCTTCCTTGATGAAGGAGATCAGCTCGTGCTGGCCTTCTTCGGTGATGGCGCCATACTCATTGAGGTAGCGCACCAAGGACAGGGGTCGCTTGTGCGAGGCATAGGGAACCGGGCGTGCGCCCGGATATGCGTCGACGAGCAACAGGTGAACGGTATTCGAACCGATATCCAATACACCGAGTCTCATGGTGCGCTCCTCGTTAGGCCTGGCAAGAAAGACTAGTCAGTCTTTTTTGCGGTGGTCTTCTTGGCCGTAGCCTTCTTCGCCGGGGCCTTCTTGGCTGCTGGCTTCTTAGCCGGTGCCTTCTTTGCCGTGCGCTTCACCGGTCCGCGGGCACGCTTGTCGGCCAGCAGCTCGATAGCCTGCTCGCGAGTCAGTTCCTCCAGGGAGGTAGTGCGTGGAACGGTGATGTTGGTGACGCCATCGGTGATGTACGGGCCGAAGCGGCCATCCTTGACCACGATGTTCTTCTCGCTGGTTGGGTCAACGCCGAACTCGGCCAATGGCGGCACCGCCGCACGACGGCCACGCTGCTTCGGCTGCGAGTAGATCGCCAGCGCTTCTTCCAAAGTGATCGTGAAGATCTGGTCTTCGCTCTCGATTGAGCGCGAATCGCTGCCCTTCTTCAGGTACGGACCGAAGCGGCCGTTCTGCACCGTGATCTCTTCGCCCTCAGCGTCAGCACCGAGCACACGAGGCAGGCTCATCAGCTTCAAGGCCTCTTCCAAGGTCACCGATTCCACGGTCATTGAACTGAACAGCGACGCGGTGCGCGGCTTGACCTTGGTTGGCTTCTTTGGCGGCTTGGGCTTGCCGTTCTTGTAGTACTCGACCGGCTGGGCCGCCAATTCCTCTTCGGTTGGCTCCGGGATGATCTCGGTGACGTAGGCGCCGTAGCGGCCATCCTTGGCCACGATCTTGCGACCGGTTTCCGGATCAATGCCCAAGTCCATTTCGGAGACCTGCGAGTTGGCAAAGAGCTCCTCGGCCTTTTCGGCGGTCAGCTCATCCGGGGCCAGATCCTCAGGCACGTTGGCGCGCTGCGGCTCGGTGCCTTCCTCGGCGCCTTCCGGGATAGCGCGTTCCAGGTACGGGCCGAATTTGCCCACACGCAAGGTGATGTCATCGGTGACCTTGATCGAGTTGATCGCACGGGCATCGATGTCGCCCAGGTTGTCGACCACATGCTTCAGGCCTTCGGATTCGGCCTCCGCTCCCTTGCCGAAGTAGAACAGGTTCAGCCAGTCGGTGCGGGCACGCTGGCCCTTGGCGATCTCATCGAGATCATCTTCCAGTCGGGCGGTGAAGTCGTAGTCCACGTACTTCGCGAAGTGCTCTTCGAGCAGGCGGATCACCGAGAAGGCGATCCAGCTCGGCACCAGGGCGCCGCCGCGCTTGGTGACATAGCCGCGGTCCATGATCGTGGAGATAGTTGGCGCGTAGGTCGACGGGCGCCCAATCTCGCGCTTTTCCAGCTCGGCCACGATCGAAGCTTCGGTGTAGCGAGCTGGCGGGGTGGTTTCGTGGCCCAGAGCGGTCAGCTCATCGCCGGCAAGCTGCTGGCCCACAGCCAACTGCGGCAAACGGGCTTCGGCATTCTCTGCGGCGGCTTCCAGGGCCTGTTCGTCCTTGCCCTCCTCATATGCGGAAAGGAAACCGCGGAAGGTGATTACGGTGCCTGAGGCCGAGAACTCGGCCACGCGGCGATCGCTGGCGGTGCCCTGCAGCTTGATGGTGGCGGTGAAGCCCTTGGCATCGGCCATCTGCGAGGCCACGGTGCGCTTCCAGATCAGCTCGTACAGTGCGTACTCGTCCTTGGACAGCGAGGAGCGCACGTCCTTGGGGCGGCGGAACATGTCACCGGCTGGGCGGATAGCCTCGTGGGCTTCCTGCGCGGCATCGTTCTTGGCCTTGTAGACGCGCGGCTTGGCTGGAACGGAATCGGCGCCGTACAGTTCGGTTGCCTGCTTGCGTGCAGCGTTCACTGCCTCGCCCGAGAGGAAGACCGAGTCGGTACGCATGTAGGTGATGTAGCCGTTTTCATACAGACGCTGAGCGATCTGCATGGTGATCTTGGAGCTCCAGCGCAGCTTGCGGGAAGCTTCCTGCTGCAGTGTGGAGGTGGTGAAAGGGGCCGCCGGACGACGGGTGTAGGGCTTGTCCTCGACGGAGGTCACCGCAAAGTCGGTGTTCGACAGGTTCGCCACCAGCGACTGGGCCGAGTCCTGATCCAGGTGGGCCAGCTTGTTGCGGGTGGTCTTCAGCTGACCGCGGTCATCGAAATCACGGCCGGAGGCGACACGGGCGCCATCCACTGCCGATAGCTTCGCTGCGAAGGCTTCGCCTTCACCGGTGGCGAAGTTGCCCTTCACGTCCCAGTATCCGGCGGGAATGAAGGCCATGCGTTCGCGTTCGCGCTCGACGACCAGACGGGTGGCCACGGACTGCACACGGCCAGCGGACAGGCCGCGAGCCACCTTGCGCCAGAGCACCGGTGAAATTTCGTAACCATAGAGGCGGTCCAGGACACGACGGGTTTCCTGGGCGTCGACGAGGTCGGTATCCAGCTCGCGCATGTTTTCCAGTGCGCGGGCGATGCCTTCCTTGGTGATTTCGGTAAAGGCCAGGCGGCGAACCGGAACCTTTGGCTTCAGGACCTGCAACAGGTGCCACGCGATGGCTTCGCCTTCGCGGTCCGCATCGGTTGCGAGGTAAAGTTCGTCAGCTTCTTTGAGCTTCGCCTTCAGTTCCGAAACGCGCTTCTTCTTGTCCGGGTAGACCATGTAGTAAGGCTCAAAGTCGTTGTCCAGATCGACAGCGAACTTGCCCACCGAGGTCTTTTTCAGCTCGGTTGGCAGTTCTGAGGGCTGCGGAAGGTCGCGGATATGGCCCACTGAAGCATCCACGTCAAAGCCTTCGCCCAAATATTTGGCGATCGACTTCACCTTGGCAGGAGACTCCACGATTACGAGTTTCTTACCAGTCTTTTCCTTGGCCTTGGGGGGCACAGCACTCCTTTAGACAACACGGACCTTCGACACCCTTTTCGGGCTCTGATCGATCCGCCATCGCAGCTTCGTTCTTTATGCCTACTCTATAAGCACATTTCTCGATGATCTTACACCGAAGAATCCGCGCTCCCCGAGCCAGGCATACTTATGATGATGCCTCCCCCATGCTCTGGTATTCGGGAAGCAATGAGATTAAGTAGAACATACGCCGCGAATCAATACTGCGTTCCTCGGCTGTTGCCTGTGCCTCGTATTCGTAGACCAGATCCAGCATTCTGCGGTTGAACTCGCGTTGCTTGGCTTCCGAGAGGAAGACCAAACCACTAGTCAGCATCGGCGGACGGTCGGGGTCCGGAGCAATTCCGGTCTTCGCTTCTGCCTCGCGCCGCTGGACTTCAGCATTGAGTCGGGTGCGGAATGCGTTCAACTGCACGTTCAAGTACGCAGTTTTGGCGTTCGCCGAGTCGATCTGAGTGTTCAGCTCGAGCCGTTCACCAGCTGCACGCCAGCGGCGCTCGCGTGCGTCGCCTTCACTGGCAGCACGAATCACATACCCGTACTTCTCCAGGGCCCGGAGGTGATAGCTCATGGCGCTAGGCGTCAGCGCACACAAAGATGCAAGTTCTGTAGCGGTGCGGGTGGTCTGCGAAGCAAAGAGCTCATCCAAGACGATCAGTCGAGCGTCATGCGCCAACGCTCGAATCGCTTGGGGGTCAGTGATCGAGACAACTTGTGGGATTTCTGCCTCATCACGCGAGGCGGCCCCACCTTGTTCCTCAACTGTGTTCCGTGTCATAGGGAAAAACTTTAGCGCTTGTTTCACATTTTCTGAAGCAGGCCATGTCGCAAGAGTCGCTTGACTGCTTCATAAAGCAGGTCCGCGAAGTTTTCTTGCCCTTCGCCAATCAAGGACTCCAAGGCGTTGACTAGTTGCGATACAGACAAATCCCCGTCGCAGGCGGAAACAAATCCAGCCTGCGCGGTATCAAGTAATTCGGTTCGGCGCAGCCCAGCCCCCTGGCGCAGCAAAATCACTCCGGGGTGTTCTGCACCCGGACGCTGGTGGCGCTCCTCGGTGACATCCTCGGCCACCAGCAGGTGCCAATCCTTGAACCCTTCAGCGGCGGCGGCCAGCTGGTCCGACATCGCAATGTCCCGCTGCAAGGTCGGGGCCAGCGGCTGTTCCACCTGGTGCGAGAGCTGCTCGTAGCGCTGCAGTACCGGCTGGCCCGTGGCTGGGCGGCGGAGGTACACCAAACCGAAGCCGATCGCGCCCACGCCGCGGGACTCGAAGTCATCGAGGTATGCGTTGTAGGCGGCGATGTACGAAGTGCTGTCCTCGGTCTGCGAGGAGTCACGCAGCCATGTCTCGGCGTAGCCGCTTGGGGTTGCCTGTTCGCGCTCGATCACCCATACATCCAGTTTGTCGCCGAACCACTGGCGCACGCGGGCATCCCACGGCTGATTTGATTCATCATCTAGGCGAGGAATCTCCCAGTTCGAAAGCATTTGCATGCAACCACCCGGTGCCAGGAGGTCTGGAGCCTGCTCGATCAAGGTGCTCACCAAGGTATCGCCGGCCATTCCACCATCGCGGTAGGTGAACCGGTCTTTGGCTCGTTCGTTGCTGCTTCGCGGGGTGATCACGAATGGCGGGTTGCTGGCGATCAAGTTGAAGGTGGATCCGGCCACCGGCTCGAACAGGCTTCCCTGAAGCAAGGTGACCCGCGATTCAAGGTCATCCGGATCCAGGTTCAAGGCCTGGTGGTTGAGCATCAGGTTGAAGCGGGTGAAGCCCAGAGCTCGAGCCGACAGGTCGGTGGCGGTGACGTGTTCCGCGTGCGAGAGCAGATGGAATAGCTGGATGCCGCAGCCGGTACCCAAGTCCAGTGCGCGCTCGACCTTTTCGCGGATCGTGATCTGCGCCAGGGTCAGGGACGCCTGCCCAATGCCCAGCACGTGGTCGGTGCGCAACACGCCGGGACGCTGGTGCGCACCCAAGTCATGAGCCACCCACAACTCGCCGTCGGCATCGGATGAATTCAGCGCCAAGGCAATCTTGGCCCGGTAACCGCTAGCCCAGGACTCGACCAGACCCAACTTGAGCAACCCGTCGGTCTTCAGCGTCGGGAAGGCGGCATTGATGGCCGCGTCTTCCTGGGTCTGGCCCATTTGGAAGAGACGCACCACGCAGGCAAGAGAGGCATCCGGCCTGCTGCGATCCAGATTTCGCAATGCCGGGTGGAGCTGATCGCGGGCAAATGCTGCCGCAGCTTCCTCACCTAGCAGCCCCGCAACATTTTCATAGTTGTACCCGACATCAGTCAGGTCTTTGGCTAGCGAGTCGATTAGCAGTTGATTGTAGCTCTGGGGAGCGTCATCAATGGAAGAAAATTCAGCAGCATTCACAACTCCAAGTCTACCGAGTAACGCAACCGGGGATAGCTAGGCCAGGCAACTTATGGCGACCTATGATGTGGGCATGACCCAAGTAACGGTGACCTATCTCCAGCAGCTCAATTCCGCCGACGTCATTCCCTCGGCCAAATCCCTGCCCGAGGACGCCCGGATTGAGCTAGCCAAAGAGATCACCCCGGAATTTTCGCGGTTCCTTTATCAGAGCGTGGGCAGCGAGTTGAACTGGGCTGACCGCCTGGGATCTACCCGAGAGCAGTGGGAGGAAGTGCTCCGACGCCAGGGCTCTGAAACGTGGGTACTCTACCAACAGGGTGCTCCCAAGGGGTACGTGGAGCTCGTCACCGAAGTCGCCGAAACCGGAAGTGAAGTCGAGATCTTCTACTTCGGCCTATTTCCCGAAGCTACCGGCCGTGGCCTAGGTGGAGTGTTGCTCAGCGAAGCACTGCAACAGGCCTGGGCCTTGGGTTCACGCTGGCCACAGCTGCCTGAGGTCAGCCGGGTGTGGCTGCATACGTGCTCCTTGGACGGCCCGACGGCGCTACCGAACTACCAGGCTCGCGGGCTGAAAATTTATCGGACCGAGGTGGAACAGGCCGAAGTCAAGGACGCATCGAGCGGATTGTGGCCGAAAGTGGCCGCATAGAAACCGCGGCCCGGACTTATTGAAAGTCCAGGCCGCGGTTGGTCCAAGCTGTAATTAGGCGTCCACGGTGCTGCAGTCTGGGCAGCGGCGCAGTGCTTCGTCCTTTGCGCAATCCTCGCAGAACAGGCGCAGGTTGCGGCAGGCCGGGTCCGAGCAGTTCTCGAACTTGTTGGTTGGGCCCTGGCAGCCAACGCACTCGCCGATGGTGACTGCGTCATCGGAGAACTCGGTATGCATGCGCTTGTCGAAGACGTAGAGCGAGCCTTCCCACAGGCCCTCATCACCGTACTTCTCTCCATAGCGGACGATGCCGCCCTGCATCTGGTACACCTCTTGGAATCCGCGCTTGACCATCAAAGCCGAAAGCACTTCGCAGCGGATGCCGCCGGTGCAGTAGGTGACCACCGGCTGGTCCTTCAGGTGGTCGTACTTTCCCGAGTCCAGCTCGGCAACGAAATCGCGGGTGGTATCCACTTCGGGGACGATCGCGTCCTTGAACTTGCCGATCTGCGCTTCGAATGCGTTTCTGCCGTCGAAGAAATGAACCTTCTCGCCGGTCTGCTTCTTGCTGTCAACCAGCTCGTGAAGTTCTTCTGGGCGCAAGTGTGTGCCACCGCCGACAACGCCGTTTTCGTCTACTTCGAGTTCGCCCGGAGCACCGAAGGTCACGATCTCGTCGCGAACCTTAACGGAGATACGCGGGAAGTCTTCCGCCGAACCTTCAGACCACTTGATATCCATCTTCTTGAAGGCTGGCAGTTCTCGCGTGGCCTTGACGTAGGCCTTGACTGCGGAGATCTCGCCACCAACGGTGCCGTTGATGCCGTCTTTGGAGATGATGATGCGTCCGCGCAAGCCCCAGCGCTCCAGCAGCGAGCGCTGCCAAAGGCGGATTGCCTCCGGGTCTGGGAGCGGAGTAAAAGCGTAATACAGAACAATACGATGAATGGCCACCCTACAATGTTAGTAGCTTTTGGTCGCGAAACGCCGAGGAAAAGAGCAATGTCACATTGATCTTTCCCGAAGATATCGGGCTCTCGGCCAGTGCAATAGTTCCAAGTAGGCAACGATTAGTTCAATGTCAGCTAATTCCTAGGAAAGACAAGGTAGGGTCAAATTATGGCATCAAACGCAAGCGATGAACTGATTGGCACCTGGGTAGCAGGCTGGGCTGGGGCTCGTGGTTATGAAACTCGTAACGAAGGACGAGTCCACGCTGCGCTGCGCCACGACACCACAGAAGACTGGGAATACGTCATCTATGGTCCCTCCAAAGAAGAACTCGCAGCAGTAGCCGAGACCTTGACGAAGCACCCAAACCGTCGCCTGACGGCTTTCGACGACTCCGCCGAGAATCTGGTTGCAATTGCGACCGAAGTAGGCCTGCAGGTCACCGCCGACGACGAAGCACTGATGGTCACAGAACTAGCGGTGCACGACGTCGAAGTCCCTCTGCCTGCAGACGGCTTCGTCTTCCAGATTGAACGCGATGGCACTCATGCCTACGTTTCGTTGCATCCTGAGGACAACCAGGAAGTAGTTGCTGCTTCCGGCCACGTCTCGGCAGTTGGCGGATACGCAATCTTCGACCGCATCATCACCGGCGCCGATTTCCGCCGCAAGGGCCTAGGTACCCTGATCATGCGTGCGCTGGCTTCGCTGGCTCAGGAACACGACGTTGATGAAGGCCTGTTGATCGCTTCGGTCGATGGCCAGCAACTTTACGCTTCGCTGGGCTGGACTTCGCTGGGCAAGGTTGTCATGTTCAAGGCCTAGAGCCTCCACGATTACCCTTATCGCCGTGCTTGACGCTTCCACGTCAAGCACGGCGATAGTCTTTAACTCCAGCGAATCTCGGTCCGGAAGGCGTCCTCGTGAAGTCAGTGCGTTCTCTCTTAGATCCCTATGACCGGACCAATGATCCAGATGCGGTGGTGCACCGCCGTACCAGGGCGGCCAAAGACGAGATCACCAGCCAATGGCCAGCGTGGCTCAGCACTGAACTTGTTGGGATTTTCCAGGGCCTAGGCATTCAACAGCCATGGCTGCATCAGGCCCAAGCAGCGAACCTCATCCACGAGGGCCACCACACCATAGTTTCCACCGGTACCGCCTCGGGTAAGTCCATGGCCTACCTGATGCCAAGCCTCGAACAGTTGCATCAGGCAAAGGACAGTGGATTCAACGATGCTGATGCCGGTGCATCGGTGCTTTATATCTGCCCAACCAAAGCATTGGCAGCCGACCAGCTTTCCGCGGTGGAGTCCTTAAACGTTCCCGGGGTCCGAGCCGCTCCCTACGATGGCGATACCGACCAGGCCACGCGAACTTGGGTGCGTCAGCACGCCAACTTCGTATTCACCAACCCAGATATGCTGCACCGCGGCATCCTGCCCAACCATCCGGCTTGGTCCAGATTCTTCAAGCGCCTTCGCTACATCATTATTGATGAGGCCCATTCCTACCGCGGAGTCTTTGGCGCACACGTAGCCAACCTGATGCGCCGATTGCGGCGCATTTGCGCCTACTACGGCAACTGCCCGGTCTTCATCGGTGCGTCCGCGACGAGCTCAGACCCAGAAGAATCCTTCGGGCGTCTCATCGGGGCACCAGCTCAAGCGGTGACCAACGATTTCTCTGCCAGCGGTGAGCTGGTGATGGCCTTGTGGGAGCCTCCGATGAGTGAACACCGGGGTGAAAATGGTGCACCGGTACGACGTACCGCCATCGCCGAGAGCGCCTCAATCCTCACCGATCTGATGGCTGATCACGTTCGAACCATTGTCTTCATCAAGTCCCGCCGTGGAGCTGAAACAATCGCAACGCTCACTCGCAAGCATCTCGAAAAATTTGCTCCGGATTTATCCGTCCGGCTTGCGGCGTACCGCTCGGGCTACCTGCCCAATGAGCGCCGTGAGGTGGAAAAGCAATTGCGCAGTGGTGAGTTGTTGGGTGTCACCTCAACTTCGGCGTTGGAACTGGGCATAGATATTGCGGGCCTGGATGCGGTAGTGGTTGCCGGGTGGCCAGGCACCCGCGCGTCGTTCTTCCAGCAAATTGGCCGTGCCGGACGTTCAGGACAGGACGCACTGGCGATCTTTGTCGCAGCTGAAGATCCATTGGACACGTACCTGGCTCATCATCCCGAAGCCATCTTTGAATTGGGGGTCGAAGCGACGGTCTTTGATCCGCAAAACAAGTACGTGCTTAGCGGCCATCTCTGCGCCGCCGCGCAAGAGTCTCCCCTGCGACCTGAAGAGCTGGAACTTTTCGGTCCGCAGACCGAACAGCTTCTGGATTCGCTGGTGCAACGCTGCTACTTGCGCCGGCGCCCGGCTGGATGGTTCTGGACGCATCCGCAACATGCGGCAGGGATGTTCTCCATCCGTGCTGATGGTGGTGGACCAGTTGACATCATTGATGCGGAAACCGGTGCTTTGCTTGGCACGATGGATTCCCCGCAAACGCATTATCAGGCGCATCCCGGGGCCATCTACGTGCATCAGGGTGCCAGCTACCATGTGGAAGAACTTGATGAGCAGAACCATGTGGTGATTGTGACTCGGGTGAATCCTGATTACTACACCACGGCGCGTGATCTCACCACGGTTGCCATTGATTCCGAGGAACGTAACCGAAACCACCGAGAACTGACGATTCATTTCGGTGAAGTCACGGTGACCACTCAGGTCGTTTCTTTCCAGCGCAAATCGGTGGCTTCTAATGAAGTGCTTTCGGAAGAGCCCTTGGAGCTTGAAGCCCGGGATTTGAATACCAAGTCCGTTTGGTTCACCCTGACCGAACAGCGACTGCTGCGAGCTGGCTTGGAGATTGATCAATTCCCCGGGGCCTTGCATGCTGCCGAGCATGCCATGATCGGGTTGCTGCCACTGGTAGCCACCAGCGACCGTTGGGATATCGGTGGAGTTTCCACTGCGCTGCATATGGATACCGGCCATCCGACAATTTTTGTCTATGACGCACAGCCTGGCGGTGCTGGGTTCGCCGAGCGTGGCTTCGAGCGATTCACCGCTTGGGTCCGTGCCACCCGAGATGCCATCCAGGCCTGCGAATGCCAGCACGGTTGCCCAAGCTGCGTGCAGTCCCCCAAGTGCGGTAACCGCAATAATCCATTGGATAAGGCTGGAGCGATCTTGCTGTTGACCGCCGTGCTCGATGACGTCGAGCCAGCGCACCACCGCTAACGGCTTCTGCCCCGCTCACCGCACCGGCGCGTCCAGTGGCGGTGCTCCTGCCCGTGCCTGGGATTCGGCCAGGTACAGCTCTATGCCCATGGCACGGAACCCGACAGGAACGTGAGTCGTAACGCGCACCGACTGGCCATCGGGTTCCACCGTGCATGATGCCAACTGCGCACCGTTGGATTGCGCCAAGAGCGCAGCTACTTTGCATGGTTCTCCGGGGCGTAGCCCACGGGCCGTATCCGCGGCAGCCAGCGCCGACAGATCGGCAGCGCTGGCCGCCTGCATCGCGGCTCTCGTTGCTGCAACCCACGCCAAAACCGCACCGGCAATAAGCAGTGCAACAACCACGAGCGCTGTTGCCATGACCGTTCCGCTGCCCTGTTCACTTCGAAGGCTCCGCCGCTTTTTCATTCGACGGCCACACTGGCTTGTCCGTGGACCTGAATGCTGCCAATAATTGGAAGCCGTACCGATTTGCTGACGTGGACCTGCGAGTAGCCGTTGGCAGCTGATAGCGAGAAGCGGGCTTGGTTTCCAGCCAGCCTCACCCCACTGGCGCGAGCGGTTGCATCGTCCTCGCCGCGGGCCAACTCCCTGGCCATGGCCCCGGCAGCCTGCTGAACCTGGATCTGCTGGATCCCGACGACACCAAAGCACAAAGCCAAGGACAGCATGACGGCAACCGCGGGTAGCAGCACCGCAAATTCTGCGGTGCTGCTACCCGATTCGTCGCGGAATCTCATGGCCTACAGCGACAGAGCTTTGGTAATCAGGCCCATTAGCATGCCACGTACGTCGCCGCTGGACAGGATGCTGATCAGCAAGCCGGCAAAAGCTACGGCAGCCAGGGTGACCATAGCGAATTCGGCAGTGGTGGATCCCTGCTCCTCCCGAAGCTGATCCCTGATTTCTTGGAACTGTCGGTTCATTGTGTTGTCCTTTCTAGACCGTCCTCCCCGGCGTCGATGCCGGGGACGTTGTGCTTATACCTTCGGCGAGCGCCGCCGGCAGCTGCACTGGTTTCTTACGAGCTGGGCATAACCCTTGGCAGCGGTTTACTGGTAGCTGGGGAACAGCGCGATGATCAGTGGTACTACGCCCAGGGCGATGAAAGCCGGCAGTGCACAGGCCCCTAGGGGAAGTACAAGTCGGGTGCCGAATTGCGCTCCGAGGCGTGCAACTTTCTGTGTATGTTCACGGCGTTGCAAAATCGCGGTATTGCGTAGCAGATTGGCTGCCGGTGCTCCGGTCATGTGGGCGAAGTGCAGTGCTTTACGTAGCGGGGCGAGCCAGGGCGGGACGGCTTCCCAAGCTTTGTCCCAAGCCATATTCATTTCCAAGCAGCGTGCGACGCTACGCAGCACCGCGCACTGTTCAATGCTGTGCCCGAGCAAATCGAGAATCTCGGTGATGGGCATGCCCGAGTCCAACAGGCTGGCGCTAAGATCGAGGATCAACTCGACAGGTTTTTCATCAGCCAATCGTCTTTTCAATGGGCGCTGCGGTGCTTTGCCTTCTCGACTTTTCGGGTTGGGTGGTCCTAGTGCCAGAGCGATGGAAAGCGCACCAAAAAGCAGAATCAGAATGATCATGAGAATGCCTGGCTGGAGGTTGCCTGCATGAGCCGTTGGCACCAGATCCGGTTCGCGATCCACAGTAGTGCTCCAATGAGCACGCTGAGTTGTGCCGCCCATGATCGGCCTATTGTGCCTAGGACATCAATGCCCAGAAGCAGGCCAAATCCAAACCCCACCAGTGGAAGCCAGGTCAGCAACTTGGTGGTTGCTTTAGGGCCAGCCATGGCCGCTTCGAATGCTTGCTGGGCCACCAGGGCACTTTCGAGGTCTTCAGCTAGCCGTTCCAATACATCGGCAAGGCTGGCGCCGCTGCGTTCCGAGAGTTCCAGGCACCAGTGCAGTCGTTGGACCGCCGGGCCCAGTTCCTGCTTCGCCGAAGCATCAGGTCCGGGAGTGCTGTTGTTTAGCCGATGCGTTGCTTGGAGGTCTTTGAGCGCTTGGATGATGTTCCCGCTGTCGTTCTCGGTCTCTAGCAACGCATCAACGGCGGGATGGAAACCCAATCCGCTCCGAAGCAGCGCCGATAGTTCACGGATGATGCGTGCATCGGTGCCCAGCGCCTGGTACCCGAGCTTATGGCGTTCGTCCCTGCGATCCCGAAGTCTGCGAAGTGAGCCAGCGTTGCTCTGGTTTGCTGAGTGCGCGGGGATCCAGAGCCACAACGCCAATGCGCCAAAGATGAGGATCAGCATAAGTCATTGCTCCTTGGCGTTCTCATCACCGAGCTCCTTGGCAATGGTGCGCGTGAGCGCTTGGCCAAACCTGTTCGCCAAGAAGCTTTGGCCGTAGTCGGCAAGCGGTTCGGCGGCGGAGAGATCTATCAGGCTGCGCATGTTCATCTGGCCGTCGCTGCCAGTGTCCAGACATCCAAGTGCCACCGGTCCGCGCTGCCCTTGGCTCCCCCTGCTCATGTGAATGACGAGGTCTAAGGCGCTGGAGGCCTGCAAGGAAGTCGCCTGCACACTCCATCCGGCGAGTGCGCCCAGAGCTGCCAGGCGTGCCGGAACCGATTGCGGGTTGTTGGCGTGCATGGTGCCCGCTGCTCCTTGATGCCCGGTGTTCATGGCTGCAAGAAAATCGCGTATTTCCTCCCCACGGCATTCGCCAACGACCAGTCGGTCGGGCCGCATGCGCAGGGCTTGAACGACCAGGTCCTTGAGCTGCACTTGGCCGGCAGATTCGACGTTGGCCGAACGGGTTTGCAACGACACAACATGCGGGTGCGGTACTTGTAGTTCTTGCGAGTCCTCCACGATGACCAATCGGTGCCGGGGATTGGCTTCGGCCAGCATGGCTTGCAGAAGGGTAGTCTTGCCGCTGCCTGTTCCGCCGGTAATCAGGAAGTTCATCTGGCGTGCCACGATGGCCTGAAGCAACGGCAGCCAAAACCGGTTTGATGGTTCTAGCACCGTGCCTAGTTCGAGCCGGGCGCCGCGCTTGACGCGAATCGAAATCAGCGGACCGGCTGTGGCAATTGGCGGCAGTACGGCGTGGACGCGATAATTCTTCAAGCTCATGTCCATGAATGGGCTAGCTGAATCTAGCCTTCGGCCAGCAAGGGTCGCTAAATGGACGGCCAACGTCCGAACCTGCTCGGGGGAGGAAAACCGGAATTCGGTCGGTTCCAAGCCGGCCGGAGAATCCGTCCAGACCATCCCTTGCCCGTCGACCAGAACATCGGTCACCTCGGGCCGCTGCGCGAAAGGCTCAAGGATAGATAGGCCTGCCACTTCGTGCTGCAGCGATTCCAGGGATTGGGCGGCACCTTGGGACCCCAGGGCCGCGCCGGAATCGTGGACTGCTCCTGCCAAGGCAATCGCGTCGAGCTGCCCGCCGGTGAGCAATGCGCGTTCACGAACGGACTCCAGAATTTTGGCATCCAGCACGGGCCCGCCCGTTGACGGGATGGCGTTTTGGCTATGCCGGCCCGGGCTCATGAGCGTTGCTCCTTCAATTGCGGTATCAGGCAGAGATTGGACAGGTGCTGGCGCAGTGCCCGGGATCTGAAGCTGTCGAATAGCTGGCCGCGCTCTATCGCTTTGCTGATCCGGGGAAGATCAGGAAAGGCCCCAAGAATCTCCGGAAAGCCTGCAGGGGTGCTGCGTAGTTTCTGTTCCCCGCACAGCACCACTTCCCCCGAGGCCGGCACGGTCAGGGAACTGGCAGTGGCGATATTTCGGTCAATGAACTGGTTCAGTGCCAGGCGTTGCGGATGCGGTGCGCGTCCAGCATCCACTACGACCAGGTCGAATCCTTGCCGAGCCGCAGCCAGCAGGCGAATCACCAGCTGGTCCTCCAACTCATGCGTTCTGCTTGCTTGGGACCAGGTCAAGATCGCGGTATCGCGAAGCTTCGGCAGCGTTTCGGCAAGTTGATGAGCAGCAATCGCGCCGCCGGATTGCCGCAATTCTTCCCATCCGATTCCCGTTGGCGGTTGCGCGCAAACTAGCGGCCATGCGCCTTGGGAATGCGGATCCAGGTCAATCATGGCGCTGCGAAGACCGCTCAGGGTTCCGGCATGCGCCAGCAACAGGGCGAGGGTTGTAGTCCCCAGCCCGCCTGCCGTGGAATTCAGCTCGAGCGTGTGTCCATGCCCTGCCCTCATGGCCCAGAGGCCGAGGTACTCGCCGAGCCATTGGCTGGCTGAGGGCAACACTGCCACCCTCGATTTGGGAATCCTGCTGGCCAAGCCCCACACGATGGCCTCGCCATCTTCCAAGCCGACCAGGACATCCACCGGTCGGCTCGTATTTTCGGCCAGCGCTGCCATGTCGCTGCCCCATAGCACCGGCCCCGAACTATCCGCGGGCAACAGTTGCGGGTCGGTGCATTGGTTGATTCTCACCGCCGCACTGACCGCGATCACCGCACATCGCTCAATAATCCGTGGATCGTTGCTCACGATGGTGCAGATCGGTTCATCTTCCGCAGTTCGGTCATCAGCCGCCGCCGTCCTGGCTCTATTCGGAGGCACCTGCACGAAATCCAGTTCAGTCATCACAAATCGTTGCGAGTTTTTCAGCGGTTTAGCCGATGGGGATTCTGATAGCCATTTCATGCATCGAGCGTGGCATCTGCCCATTCATTTGCGTGCCGCTAGCCAACCAACTGGGGATATCGGCCGCTGGCACGGCACAATGGATCCATGAGTGCCATCGCTTTCCTTGCTGCCGATCCTGATGGCTACGCCCTTATCGATCTTCGTGACCAGTACTCTGGCAACCCGCTGCAGCCGGTTGCCTCGGTATCCCGCGATGATTTTGCCGGATTTGTCGCCGAAACCGAAGCACGGTATTCGCCCCGCTGGGCCATGCTCCGCACCACCCCGTGGATGCAGCCGCTTGTCGCTGCCGGGGTCTACCTGGCCAAGGCCTACATTCTCTCCTTGGCCCAACGCATCGTGCACCGCTCCCCGCTCAGTGCGAAGAAGCTCGAAGACTTCAATCTTGAACGACCTGTTCAGACCCAAGAAAGGGTCGGTCAGGATGCGCTCTTCGCCGCCCCTACCTCAGGCGAGTCCCTTTCCGAGCTCGTAGCCATGTACGTTGCCCAGCGCGAAGCGTTGCCGCCAGAGCCCGGTCCCCGTCAGCGCCTGGAATTATTGATCCATGCCGAATCGGTCGGTGCCTTGATAGCCTGCGAGATGGAAGCGGCCGGCTTGTCATGGGATGAAGCCGGACACCGCGCCTTGCTGCGCGAGCAATTGGGCGAACGCGTATCCGACTATGGACGGCCGCCAAAACTAGCGGCCAAAGCCCAGCAGCTGGCAATGGCACTAGGCAGTCCCGGGCTCAACCCGGATTCACCACAGGAGCTGTTGCGCGCCCTGCATAAGGCCGGTTTCGCTGTGAGCTCGGTGCGGGCCTGGGAACTTGAGCAGATCAATCATCCATTGATTTCTGAAGTTCTTGAATACAAGAAACTCTCACGCCTAGCCAGCACCCATGGAGATGCGTGGCTGGATCAATGGGTGAAAGGTGGCAGGTTCCATCCGCACTATGTCCTGGGAACGGTGACTTCGGGACGCTGGGCGGCTTCTGGCGGCGGAGCGCTCCAATTGCCGCATTCCATCCGCCAGGTCGTGCGTACCGCTCCCGGCTCGACCTTTGTGGTGGCCGACGGAAGGCAGCTGGAACCTCGAATCCTGGCAGCTATTTCCAATGACCAGCAATTGCAAAAAGCAGGCCAGCAAGATGACCTGTACCAGTGGTTGCTGGATGCCAAGCTCGTAGCTTCCCGTGAAGACGCCAAGCTGGGCATGCTCTCGGTCATCTACGGCGGCGGTGGCGGCGCTTCAGGTGCGGTAGGCGCGGCCCTGACCCGCAGCTTTCCCACCGCCATGCGTTTCGTCGAACAGGCGGCTCATGCCGGCGAGCAGGGTGAAGGCGTGCGCAGTTTCCTCGGCCGCGGTTGCCAGCCCGCCGATGAGCAGTGGTTGCAAGCGCAGAAAGCGACCAACGATGAAGCATCACAGCGGGCTGCAGACGGCGCAGCCAGAGCCCGCGGCCGGTTCACCAGGAACTTTGTCGTACAGGCTACCGCCGCGGAGTGGGCTTTGGTGTGGATGGGCCACGCACGGCATCTGATCCATCAGGCCGGGTGGAGCCAGAGCTGCCGCCAGGTGTTCTTCGTCCATGACGAAATTGTCTTTGAATGCCCCAACGAATTAGCTAGGCAGTTGCAGGAGCTGATCCGGCACGCAGCCATGCTCGCCGGACGCTCCCTGTTTGGCCAGGCTTCGCCGCGATTCCCGGTCAGCGTTGCAATCTCCGGGAACTACGCGGACGCGAAATAGCCGGATTCAGGCCATGCGCAGTTCACGGCGGTTATTCCACGGCTGGGTCCAACCCAGCTCGTTGAACAGCCGGTCCAGCACGATCGCGGTGAAGCCCCAGATGATCCGGTCTTCAAAATCGAAGGCCGGGGTCTTGAACTTCTGATTGCCGCGATGCACCACACCGGTCAAGCGATTCCTCGGATCCAGCAGGTGCGCCACCGGGGCGCGGAACACGCCGGCGCTTTCTTCCGGGTCTGCCGGATAGACCTTGGATTCGGTATGCCACCAGCCAAGCACCGGGGTCACTAGGAAGTTCGAAACCGGCAATTCGGTTTCGCCCAAGTTGCCCAGGACTTCGATCCCGGAGGTATCCACGCCGGTTTCTTCCCACGCCTCGCGCAAAGCGGCGTCGGCAACGCTCGGATCCTCTTGGTCGATGCCGCCTCCGGGGAAGGCGATTTGCCCGGCGTGCTTGCGCAGGGTCGCGGCCCGCTCCACGAACAACAAGTCCAGATCGCCGACCCGGGAGTGCGGTTCCAGGGCCGCCTCTCCGGCGGCGCCGAACAGGATCAGCACCGCGGCCCGGCGTGCAGCGCCGAGCTCGATATCGCTCATCACCCATTCGCTGGGCAGTTTCTGCGTTGCCCCGACCTGCGCCGCATGGCGGGCAATTACTTTTTCCAGTTCCAAGCGTGCGCTCATGCGTCTAATCCGTATCCTTCAGCCCTCAGCTCGCGGCGAGTTGCTCCGGCGATCATTTTCGCCAGCAATTCTTCTCGTCCTGGTGCGAGTTCATACTTGAGCAACGCTTTGGCCTTGGCTGGTATTTCCTCACCGATACCGAATGAGGGGCAAAGCTTGGCGATGGCGCAGGCCCCGCAGGCAGGTTTGCGCGAGTGGCAGACGCGGCGGCCATGGAATACCACGCGGTGGCTGAGCATCGTCCAGTCGCGTTTTTCGAATAGTTCCCCCACCGCGTGCTCTACCTTGACCGGGTCGGTTTCATCGGTCCATCCAAAGCGGCTAGCCAGGCGCCCGAAGTGGGTGTCCACGGTGATTCCGGGAACACCGAAGGCGTTGCCCAGCACGACGTTGGCGGTTTTGCGTCCCACTCCGGGAAGCTTCACCAGCTCTTCGAGCTTGGCTGGCACTTCTCCGTCAAAGCGTTCCACCAAGGCGGCCGATAGCCCTAGCAGGGAATCCGTCTTGGCGCGGAAGAAACCGGTGGGGCGGATCAGCTGCTCAAGCTCGCCCCGCTCGGCTTGGCTCATTGCGTGGGCGTCAGGGAAACGGGCGAAGAGCGCTGGAGTGATGGCATTGACCCGCACGTCGGTGGTCTGTGCCGAGAGCACAGTGGCTACCAGCAGTTCAAAGGGATTCTCGAAGTCCAGCTCGGGCACCGCGTAGGGGTAGGCCTGCGCCAGTTCCCGGTTGATCTTGCGTGCCCGGCGCTTCAGCCCCAGCTCAGTTTCGTTGTTCAGTTTCTTCGCCACGCTTTAGATCGTGCCATGAGGTCGCGAAGTTTTCACCCTTGGACACCGTCCCGGCGTGCTGTTCATCGCGTGCAGCCAACCGCTCGGCGCACAAATTACCCCATTTCCCCTTTCGCGGTGACACAAAGCACACCGACCCCTGCCAGAGGATGTAACTTTGATCACAGAGAAAATATTTGTGACTACGTGGAAGGACGCGAACACAGTGAGTGATTCGAAAACCTTGGACAACTTGTCGACCGAAACCCGTTCCTTTGCCCCGAGCAAGGACTTCAGCGATCACGCCATCGCCACACAGGCCCGCTACGACGCAGCCAATGCAGACCGCCTGGGCTATTGGGCGGACCAGGCACGTCAGGTACTGACCTGGGACACCGATTTCACCGAAACCCTGGACTGGTCGCAGGCGCCGGTTGCCAAGTGGTTCGTAGGCGGCAAGCTCAACGCAGCCTACAACGCGCTGGACCGCCACGTGGAAAACGGCCTGGGCGACCGCGTGGCCATCTACTTCGAAGGCGAACCGGGCGATACCCGCACCTACACCTACGCGCAGCTGACCGAAGAGGTCAAGAAGGCCGCCAACGCTTTCGAGTCCCTGGGCGTAGCCAAGGGCGACCGCGTGGCCGTCTATCTGCCAATGATCCCGGAAGCCGTGATCACGATGCTGGCCTGCGCCCGCATCGGCGCCATCCACTCGGTGGTCTTCGGCGGCTTCTCCGCCGACGCGCTGCGCAGCCGCATCGATGATGCGGACGCGAAGCTCGTGGTCACCGCCGATGGCACCTGGCGCCGCGGCAAGCCTTCTTCGCTGAAGCCGGCAGTGGATGCGGCCCTGGAAGCACCGGGCCACACCGTGGAAAACGTGCTGGTGGTCAAGCGCAACGGCGAGCCGACCGAATTCGGCGCACTGGACAAGTGGTGGGATGACGTAGTCGGCACCGCAGCCACCGAGCACACCGCAGTGGCCCACGATTCCGAGCACCCGTTGTTCGTGCTGTACACCTCGGGTACCACCGGCAAGCCCAAGGGCATCGTGCACACCACCGGCGGCTTCCTGGTCCAGGGCGCAGCCACTCACCGCGACACCTTCGATCTGCACCCTGAAACCGACGTTTTCTGGTGCACCGCGGACATCGGCTGGGTTACCGGCCACTCCTACGTCACCTACGCGCCACTGGTCAACGGCGCCACCCAGGTGATCTACGAAGGCACCCCGGACACCCCGCACCAGGGCCGCTGGTGGGAACTGGTGGAAAAGTACGGCGTCACCATCCTGTACACCGCGCCAACCGCAATCCGCACCTTCATGAAGTGGGGCCGCGAAATCCCGGATGGCTACGACCTGTCCTCCCTGCGCGTGCTGGGTTCGGTAGGCGAACCGATCAACCCGGAAGCATGGATGTGGTACCGCGATGTCATCGGCACCAACAACGGCAAGAACGGCGAACGCAAGGAACACCCGGCCCCGATCGTGGACACCTGGTGGCAGACCGAAACCGGTGCGCACATGATCGCGCCGCTGCCGGGCGTCACCGCAACCAAGCCGGGTTCGGCCCAGGTGGCCGTGCCGGGCATCGCCATTGACGTGGTGGACGAGGCCGGCGAATCCGTGGCCGACGGCGAGGGCGGCTTCCTGGTCATCCGCGAACCGTGGCCTGCGATGCTGCGCGGCATCTGGGGCGACATGGAACGCTACAAGGACACCTACTGGTCGCGATTCGATGGCATGTACTTCGCCGGCGACGGCGCGAAGAAGGACGCCGACGGCGATATCTGGCTGCTGGGCCGCGTGGATGACGTGATGAACGTATCCGGGCACCGCCTGTCCACCACCGAGATCGAGTCCTCGCTGGTCGCCCACCCGTACGTGGCAGAGGCCGCAGTGGTGGGAGCGAAGGACGAGACCACCGGCGAGGCTGTGGTCGCCTTCGTGATCCTGCAAACCGAGCCGGCTGAAGGCGAGGATGTGGTGGCGACCCTGCGCAACCACGTGGGCAAGGATATCGGCCCGATCGCCAAGCCGAAGCATGTGCTGGTGGTTCCAGAACTGCCTAAGACCCGCTCGGGCAAGATCATGCGCCGCCTGCTCAAGGACGTGGCCGAAGGCCGCGAGGTCGGCGATGCCACCACGCTGTCCGATTCAACTGTGATGAGCCAGATCGCGCAGTCCATGGGCAAGTAGCCGCTGCACGCTCAAGCGCAGCAAGCCGTCGTTCTGCCACACCGCTGGTGTGGAAGAACGACGGCTTCTTGTATTACGGGGCTAGTGAATTTGGGCGGCAATTTCCCGGTTGTGTAATAGATTTGAGTTCATGACTGAGAACGCATCGAACACCATCTTGCTGCTCAACGGCCCCAACCTGAATCTGCTGGGCACCCGGGAGCCGGAAATCTATGGCCATGACACCCTGGCCGATGTCGAGCAGCTGGCCCGGGATACCGCCACTGCCCTCGGCTTTGAATTGCGCGCCTTGCAGTCCAACCACGAGGGCGTGCTCATTGACGCGATTCACGAGGCCCGCACTACCGCAGCCGGCATCATCATGAACCCCGGCGCTTTCACCCATACCTCTGTAGCTATTGCCGATGCCATCAGCGGCGTGCAGCTGCCAGCCATCGAGGTGCACATCTCCAACGTGCACAAGCGCGAAGCGTTCCGCCACCATTCGTTCATCTCGCCGGTAGCCAGCTCGATCATCATCGGCGCGGGCGTGCACGGCTACAAGTTGGCAGTTCAGCAGCTCGCGCATTTGCTGGGCAAGTAGCAGCAGGCCCTAGCCGGTGACGCAGTCGCCGGTCTTGATGCTGGTGCGCCGGTCCCCGCCCAGTTCCATGGCATTCTCGATCTCTTCGAGGCTCAGGGCGAAGCCCACCTCGTCATCGCTGCGCGACTTGGCGAAGATCAACCCCACCGCGTCACCGGCTTCATCCAGCAGCGGTCCGCCGGAATTGCCCTGGGCTACTTCCGCGGTGAGCTGGTAGACGGAAATTCGAGATGGATCCATGCCGTAGATATTGGCAATGGAGACGAAGGCACGAGAAGCGATCAGGGCTCCGCGGATCTGCTGCGGGCCGCCAGCCGGGTGGCCGACAAAGGTTGCCGAGTCGCCGCGCATCAGGTCATCAGCGGCCAGGTCGATAGGCTCTGCCTGCAACCCTTCGACGTAAAGCAGCGCGATGTCGGCCTTGGGATCGAAATAAACAACTTTTCCGCGGTGAACTTCGTCACCGCCGACTTCCACGGTAGCAGCGCTCAAACCGGCGACCACGTGCGCGTTGGTCATGACCAACTCGTGGTCGACAACGAAGCCTGAACCGGTCAGGTTCACTCCGCATTGCACTGCGGTACCGGAGATCTTGGCGGCCGATTGCGCCGCTGCCAGTTGCTGGTCGTTAGCTGCCCATTCGGTGTTGGCTGGGGCCTGCACCGGAGGCGCGAAAGGCTCCAAGAACGCAGGGAGGGTTTCGGCGATCACCTTGGAGCGTGCGGTGGAAATGGCAGCATCGACAAACTCGGGTGTCAGGCCGCGAATTGAGTCGATCATCTTGGACTTGCTGATCTCCAGCGAAAGCCTTGGGATACCCATGCTTGACGTGGAAAAGGCCAAGCCACCGATGATTGTGGCGGTAATGAACACCGACAGCACGCCGCCGGCAAACCGGTCTGCCGCGCGCAGGAAATCGACATTCATCCAGTGGCGGATGCGGGTTGCAATCACCCGTCCCAGAGCTTGGCCGAGAATGATCAGCACGGCCGCAGTAGCTACCATCAGGCCAACACGCCACCAAGGGTTCGTAGCAAAAGTGGAAACCAGCGGGATGGCGAAGAAAGCGGCGACTCCGCCGACAATTAAGCCGAGCATATCGCCGATGGTCAGCAGGAAACCTCGACGAACTCCAATGATGAAAAACGTCAGCAAAACAGCGCAGATGACTACGTCGAGCCAGCTGAAAATTCCGAGCACCAAGACCCCAGTTCATTCATAAAGTTCGTATAGACCCAAGGTACCCTTAGAAGCTGATGGATTTCTGCGAGCAGATTCGCGAGTTTTAGTCGAATGTGCGTGATTTTCAACATTTTCTTGGTTAAACCACGTGTGGAAACTGTCACATTGTTACCGAATACGGCACAATGAAGTAAGCGCCTACTACTGTTGACAGGAGATTTAATGGATATCGAGGTACTGCGTCGCGCGCCACTGTTTGCGTCGCTTGGTGATGAAGTATTCGCCGCGCTAACCGAAGAATTGACCGAGGTTGATCTGTCCCGCGGCGCATCAGTGTTCCGTGAAGGCGATCAGGGCGACCGTCTGTACTTCATCGTTTCCGGCAAGATCAAGCTGGGTCGCACCTCTTCGGATGGTCGCGAAAACCTGATTGCTGTTCTTGGCCCAGGCGAACTGTTTGGCGAGATGGCATTGTTCGATCCGCACCCACGCAACGCAACTGCAACTGCCGTGTCGGAGACCCGCCTGGCGGGCCTGAGCCACGAAAACATGCGCAAGGCTATCCTGAACTCCCCTGAGGTCTCGATTCAGCTGCTGCAGGCTCTGGCTGCACGTCTGCGTCGCACCAATGAGTCCCTGGCCGATCTGGTCTTCTCTGACGTTCCTGGCCGTGTTGCCAAGGCTCTGTTGGATCTGGCTGACCGCTTCGGTCGTCCGGCTACCGACGGCATCCTGGTTGCCCACGAGCTCACCCAGGAAGAGCTGGCTCAGCTTGTTGGAGCTTCCCGCGAAACCGTGAACAAGGCTCTGGCCGAGTTCGTACAGCGTGGCTGGCTGCGCCTGGAAGCACGCGCCGTCGTGATCCTGGACATCCAGCGTCTGCGCCAGCGCTCGCGCTAAACCGCAGTAATGCATTTCAGGCCGAAAATCCTTCAAGGATTTTCGGCCTGATTTGTTTTAAGTTCTGTTCTCAGTGCCCGGCAGAGGTCTGCCATGGGCGGGAGGACTCAGCGCTCATGGAGCCCAGGACTTCCAAATAGTAAATGCCATCGCGCACCAGCAGGTCCGGATGCTTGAGATTCAAGGAACGAGCACGCGAAAGGTAGGCTACCACTCCGTTGGCCTCCGCCATGGCCTCCAGGATCATCTCCACCGCCGGGTAGCTGATCTCCGAGAGCGCGAGGTCCACCGTGTTGGGCTGGCCAATGCTGTCTCCCAGCTCGTTGGTGTTGCGCTTGGCCAATATGTCCCCGGCCGCACACCAGCGCCCCCATTTGCCTTTGCCACGCAGCAAAGCGGCATCCTGGCGGTTCGGCACGGTGGCGGTGAAGTACCAGGTGTCGAAGCGACGCAAGGCAAAGTTCGGGTTCAGCCAATGGGATACCGGACGCAACAGGTCGGTGCGTAGGCCAAGTCCGCGGCGACGCAGGAATTCATCGAAGGCGAGGTCCTGCCCGGCGATTGCTTCGCGGGCGGCCATCCACTCTTCGGCATCGGTCATTTCCACCACGGATTGCTCATCGGTTCCGGCAAGCAGAATTCCGGTTTCCTCGAAGAGCTCACGGATGGCGCAAACGATATACGCCTGCGCCAACTGCTGGTCCAGCAGGTCCATGCGCTTGGACCATTGGGACAGGCTCGGGCCGAACCATTGGTAGGTGGCCCGGTCGCTCGCCTCGTGGCTACCGCCAGGAAAGGCTACGTTGCCCATAGGAGAGCCGCCGGGGCGATAAGTCAGATAGGTTTCCACGCCATGGGAAGAATCCCTCACAAGGCACACAGAGGAGGCGCGTCGCGGGGTGCGCGGGGTGCGCGAACCGAATGAGAACCAGTTTTCGGCGGTGGCGATTTGATGCGGTGGCAAGTCAAAGAGCCGACGCACCATACCGCTGCGCGGCCCCGATGGGAAAGCCCGTCGGGGCCGCGCAGCAGGAAGCTGGCTTGAATTACTCAAATTCAGCGATGACCTCAACCTCGACAGGTGCATCCAGTGGCAGTACGGCAACGCCGACGGCCGAGCGTGCGTGCAGGCCTGCATCGCCGAGTACCTCGCCGAAGAATTCCGATGCACCGTTGATAACTCCTGGCTGTCCGGTGAAGTCCGGTGCGGACGACACGAAACCGACGACCTTCACGATGCGCTTAATGCGATCTAGATCACCAATTTCGGCCTTGATGGCGGCTAGCGCGTTGAGCGCAGCGGTCTGCGCCTGGGCCTTCGCTTCCTCGGCTGAAACCTCGGCGCCAACCTTTCCAACCGCTGTGAGTTCGCCCTTAATCAGCGGAAGCTGGCCGGAAGTGTAAACATAGTTGCCAGTGGTCACTGCTGGCAGGTAGGCGGCTACCGGCTTTGCCACAGCTGGCAAGGCATGGCCGAGCTCGGCAAGGCGGGCCTCGACACGCGAGGAAGTAGCTTCTTGCATGGGATTTCTCCTTCAGTAAATGTTGTTGCTAGTTACGCTTTCGGACGCTTCATGTAGGCCACTGGAGATGAGCCGTTAGGCCCTGGAACCACTGTTACCAGCTCCCAGCCATCGTCACCCCACTGGTCCAAAATCTGCTTCGTAGCGTGAATCAAAAGCGGCAAAGTGGCGTATTCCCATTTAGTCATACTCGATACGTTAGCGCGTCCTTGTAAACTAGTGGGTATGGCAGCCAAGAAGTCCCCCTTTTTTGATACCGCTACCACCCTGGGAAAAGTCGTTGCATTCTTCGGAATCAGCGCCCTGTGTGGTGTGCTCGCAGCAGGCATGCTCGTGCCCATTGCAGCTATCGCTAAAACCGGTTTGACCACCGGCAACAACATCGTCAGCGCGCTCCCAAGCTCGTTTGAAAAGCTCCCCATTCCGGAGCCTTCCACGATCCTTGACGCGGATGGCAAGACCATTGCGAACTTCTACCAGCAAAATCGCCAGCCTGTGAAGCTAGATGACATCTCGCCGAACATGCGCAAGGCGATCATCTCGGTGGAAGATGAGCGATTCTACGAGCACAAGGGCATTGATCCCAAGGGCATCGCCCGTGCAGTAGTTGGCAACCTCACCTCTTCGAGCCGCTCTGGTGCTTCCACCTTGACCCAGCAGTACGTGAACAACCTGCTGGTGAACAACCAGGAACTGACCGGCTCCACTGAGTCCACCGTTTCCGGCCAGAAGGACTATGCAGATAAGATCCGCGAGCTGAAGTACGCGGTGGCCATCGAGAAGGAAATGTCTAAGGACGAGATCCTGGAGGGCTACCTGAACCTGGTGCTGTTCTCGGGTCGAGAGTACGGCGTGCAGGCTGCCGCTCAGCACTTCTACTCCATCGATGCCAAGGACCTGAACGTGCAGCAGTCGGCGATGCTCGCCGGCATGGTCCAGTTGCCAAACGTCTACAACCCGCTCAACAACCCTGAGCGTTCCATCGATCGCCGCAACAAGGTGCTGGGCAATATGTACCGCGCCGGTGCGATTACCAAGAAGGAATACGACAAGGCGGTGAAGTCGGATCTCGACCTTAAGCCTAGTAAGTCCCAGTCTTCCGGCTGTTATTCGGCTGGCGATGACGCTTTCTTCTGCGATCTTGCCACCGAACTGGTTCTGCAAAACGAGTCGTTGGGAAAGACCCGCGAGGACCGTGAAAACATGTTGTACAGGGGCGGCCTAACTATCAAGACGACTTTGAACAGCAAGCTCAATCAGAAGGCCGCAAAGGATGCGCGCAAGGCCATCGACCCGGAAGCCAAGTCGAATACAGACGTGGCATCCGCCATTGTGTCAGTAGAACCAGGTACTGGAAACATTCTGGCTATGGCACAAAACACGGCTTATGACCCTGCTGGCGGTCACGGAAAAACTACTCTGAATTATTCTGTTGAGCGTTCTCTAGGTGGCGCCGGTGGTTTCCAAGCTGGTTCAACTATGAAGCCCTACACCACACTGGCATGGCTTAAAGAGGGCCACAATATGTGGGACACCATTGATGCCACTCGGCAGGACTATTCAGGTTCCTACCGTTGGAGAGCTTCTTGCTTGGATGGCGGTTCTACCCGAACCTACGATAATTGGCATGTTGGCAATGCGTCACGCGGCTTCGCCCGGAAAATGAAAGTTAACTACGGCCTCAAGTGGTCAGTTAACTCTGCAACGGTTGCAGAAGCGGCAAAACTCGATCTGTGCAATATTACCGATTACACCGAGAAGCTGGGTTTGCTAGATTACGACAGCGGTGAAGGGAAACCGATTTCCCCCGCGGCTCCCGCCTTCGTTATCGGTACTCCTAAGATCACCCCACTGGCACAGGCCGCTGCATTTGCGGCATTTGCCAACAGAGGCGAATACTGCGAGCCACGGGCAATCACCTCGATCACTGACAAAGATGGTACTGACTACAAAGTTCAGAAGAAGAGCTGTTCGCAGGAAATTGATCCGACGTACGTTGCTGACTTGAACGGAACACTGAAGTCTATTGCAACTGACCGAGTTTCTAAGGGCAGAGTTTCAGGTCCGATCGCTGGTAAAACTGGTACGAATAACTGGTCGACTTCAACTTGGTTCGTGGGCTACACGACGGGCATTTCCACTGCAGCTTGGGTGGGACGAGTCAATGCGACCGCAGCCGAGGAAAAGAACACGCTTCAGGGTTCGATGATCAACGACCAGCGGGCTTCAATGGTGCTCGACTCCTCGACCTACGCTGCACCGCTGTGGGTGGACTTCATGGAAGAGGCTGTGCACGAATACGAGCGCAACAACTTCGGTTCGGCCCGTCGCCAGCCGCCTCCACCAAAGCCGAAGGAAGAAGACGATTCCAAGTCCGACTCAGATGAGAAGGATAATGACAAGGAAGAGTCGAAGGAAGATCCCAAGCCCAAGGAAGAATCCTCGCCGAAGCCCGAGTCCGATAACAAGGACAAAGGCAACGGAAATGGCAATGGAAACGGAAACGGCAAAAAGTCCGATGACTAGCTAAACGGCTGCAAAGGCCGCGTTCAACTTTGGTTGGACGCGGCCTTTCGGTTTAGATTGGCATAGGAGTACTTCATCAGAGGTTGCCTCCGGGCTTGAAAGGACGATGGCACAGAAGTCATGGTTGAACAGAATAATTTCGCTTCGGCACTGCGTCATGCCGCTGGTACTGCTGCCCTCACTGCCTCCGGCGCCCTAGCCATCGGCGGCGCCTTGGTGGGCTACGGCATGCTGGAGGCCCAGAAGTTCGGGCTGCGCAACGAAACGCTCAAGGTCCTGCCACGCGGATACCGCGACATCAAGGTTCTGCACCTTTCGGACATCCACATGGTTCCGGGGCAGGAAACCAAAGCCCAGTGGCTACGCGGCCTGGCAGACCTGAAGCCCGACTTTGTCATCAACACCGGTGACAACCTCAGCCACCGCAAGGGCGTGCCGGATTTGGTCAACGCGCTGGAGCCGCTGATGGCTTTCCCGGGCGCGTTCGTCCCCGGATCGAATTGCTACTACGCTCCGAAGCTGAAGAATCCGTTCAGGTACTTGGCTCCTTCCACCGGAACCCCCAAGCCCGCCCCGCGCGACCAGCTGCCGTTCGAAGAAATGCACCGGGCTTTCGGCAGCGCCGGCTGGATCAACATGTCCAACCGTGCGCACTCCACTGTGCTCAATGGCCTGCGCCTGGATCTGACCGGTGTCGACGATCCGCACATCGACCGCGACCACTTCGCTGGCTGGCCACGCGGCTCCTCCTCCAGCGACCAGGCGCCCCACGTGCGCATTGCGCTCACCCACGCGCCCTACCAGCGGGTGCTGGACCAATTCACCGAGGCGCAGGCTGATGTCATTTTCGCTGGCCACACCCACGGCGGCCAGGTGTGCATCCCGGGTTATGGCGCTTTGGTCTCCAACTGCGATCTGCCGACTTGGCGCGCACGCGGCCTGAGTGATTGGGAGTACAACGGCAACACCGTGCCGTTGAATGTTTCCGCTGGCGTGGGCACCTCGCGATTCGCGCCGATTCGTTTTGCCTGCCCGCCGGAAGCAGTGCTGGTCACCCTGGCGGCCCGCGACTAAGGCACGAATAATTCTACGGGTAATCCCCGGTCAAGCACCTTGCTGGTGCTCGGCCGGGGATTATTTGCATTCATTGTGAAGCACTTCTTTCCCATAGTGGCGGATTGATTGAATTATCCCAACTACTGCCGGTAGTCTGTAACTCTGTCAAACTTCTGGATGAATGCGGGGTACCGTGGCTCAAGCTCAACAGGCCGGTTCGAATGATCCGGTCCCGCTCTCCGCAACACTGAAGCGGCTCGCTCCCTTCGTCAAGCCGATCTTCCCCCGGCTCTTTTGCGGTTTCCTCTGCGCGCTCGGCGCCGGTATCGTCGCGCTGGCCATCCCCCAGGTCCTCGCCTGGCTGGTGAATGTCGTCCTGCATCGTGATGGAGCGGCCTCGGAGGTGTGGCTCTCTGTTGGCATCGTTGCCGCTTTGGGCCTTGTCGAGGCCCTGCTGATCTTCCTGCGCCGCCAATTCGTGCTGAATCCCGCAGCCGGTCTTGAAGCACAGATGCGCATCCGCTTCTACAAGCACCTGCAGCGCCTGCCAGTGGCGTTCCACGAACGCTGGGGCTCGGGGCAGCTTCTCTCCCGCTCCATGTCGGACCTGTCCCTGTTGCGCCGCTGGCTCGCATTTGGCGCGATGATGCTGGTTGTCGAAACCGTCACCGTCATCACCGGCCTGGTGCTGATGCTCACCCATTCGTGGATCCTGGGATTGCTCTACCTGCTGGGATCTATCCCGATTGCCATCAAGGCCTACCGCTTCCGCAATGACTACCGGGCCGCCAGCCGGCGCAGCCAGGACCAAGCTGGTGATCTGGCCACCGCGGTGGAAGAATCCGTGCACGGCATCCGCGTCATCAAGGCCTTCGGCCGCGGGCCGCATGTCTACGAGGGCTTCAGCGCCCAAGCCAAGTCCCTGCAGGAAACCGAAATAACCAAGGCCAAGACGCTGGCCAGCTTCCTGCTCACCGTCGTTGCGGTGCCCGAAACCATTCTGGGCATCGGCTTGTTCATCGGCATTGCCCAGGTCGCCAACGGCACGCTGAGCGTCGGCTCGCTGGTGGCCTACTTCGCCATCGCCGCGGTCATCGCCGGCCCCGTCGAGGGCATGGGCATGCTGCTGGGCATGACACTGAGCACCAAAACGGCGCTGGACCGCCACTTCGAGGTGATGGATTCCATCAATGACATCGATTCCCCCGCGCAGCCCCGGATCCCTGCAGAACGCGATGGCAGCGTGAAGCTGGAGCATGTGCGCTTCGCCTACCCGGATACCGCCGGCACCCACCGGCCGATCCTGGCCGATATCAATCTGGAGATCCGCCCCGGGGAAACCATGGCCCTGGTAGGCATCACCGGTTCGGGCAAGTCCACCTTGCTGAACCTGGTTCCGCGCCTGCATGAAGCCACCGCCGGCGAGGTGCTCATCCACGGCCAGAACGTCAAGGACTGGGACCTCGGGGAACTGCGAACCGAAATCGCTGTGGCTTTCGAGGACACCACCTTGTTCTCCACCACCATCCGCGGCAACGTGTTGCTCGGCGCCCCGGAAAACTTGAATGAGCAGCAGCGCGAAGCGCTGCTCGCCGAAGCCCTGGACGTCGCCCAGGCGCAGTTCGCCTATGCGCTGCCCGAAGGGGTAGACACCCTGATCGGCGAAGAAGGCCTGTCGCTATCCGGCGGGCAGCGCCAGCGCATCGCCTTGGCCCGCGCCATCGCAGCGCGCCCGAGCGTCCTGGTCCTCGACGACCCGCTGTCGGCCCTGGATGTGCGCACCGAGGAACTGGTCACCGAGAGGCTGCGCGCAGTCCTGGCCGGGACCACCACGCTGATCGTGGCGCACCGGCCCTCGACCGTGATGCTCGCCGACCGCGTGGCGCTGCTGCGCGATGGCCGCATCGATGCAGTGGGAAGCCACACCCACCTGTTGAGCACCAATGAGCATTACCGTTTCGTCATCGCCAGCCTGGATGACGAAGACCAGCCAGCCACCGTGGAGGTCTCCCGATGAGCAAGCCCCTGGGCGTCGCCAATGAAGACGCCATCAAGCTCTCTGCCTCCGAACGCAAGGTCGTGCGGCAGCGTTCCTTCCGGCTCCTGGCCTTGCTCGCCGTACCGCAGAAGAAGCTGTTCATCCTCACCGTGGTGCTGGTGCTGGTCTCCAACGCGGCGCGCGTGCTGCTTCCGGTGCTGATCGCCTTCGCGATCGACTGGACCTTGCCGCAGGTGCGCGAAGGCAACTGGGGCGCCCTGGGGATGACCGGGGCCGGGTACATCCTGTGCGCGATCCTCAGCGGCGTGCTGCTCTCCTGGTACATCACCAGCGCTGCGAAGATCTCCCAGGCGATGCTCCTGGACCTTCGCCAGCAGGTCTTCCGCCATACCCAGCGGTTGAGCCTCGAATTCCATGAGAGCTACACCTCCGGGCGGATCATCTCCCGGCAGACCTCCGATCTGGAAACGCTGCGCGAGCTGCTGGATCAAGGCGTCTCGGAACTAGCCTCCTCCTGCGTGTTTGTGGTCTTCACCCTGGCCTCGATTTTCTTCCTCGATTGGCGCAGCGGCCTGGTGGTCTGCGTGGCCGCCATCCCGGTAACCATCCTCTTCTTCTGGTACCAGCGCCGTTCCGAGGTCCTCTACCGCGAATCCCGTGTGGTCTCGGCCAAGGTCATCTCCACCTTCGTGGAGACCATGACCGGCATCCGCGCGGTCAAGGCCTTCCGCCGCGAAGAAGCCAACGACGAGAACTACTCGGATCTCGCGGAGCAGTACCGGGTGAACTCGGTCCGTTCCTTCAACCTCTTCGGGGTCCTGCAGCCGGGACTGGTCATGATCGGCAACCTGACCGTGGCCGCGTTGCTGGCCTACGGCGGATTCCGCATCATCGACGGCACCATGCAGGTCGGTGCCATGGTGGCCATCCTGCTGGCCTCCAAGCGCCTGTTCCAGCCAGTCGAGCAGATCGCCATGTTCTACTCCTCGCTGCAATCGGCCACCGCCGCCCTGGAGAAGGTCTCGGGGCTGCTGGAGGAAGAACCGACTGTGCGCGAGCCTGCGGCGCCGCGGACCATCCGCAAGGTGGCCGGCGAGCTGGTCTTCAAGGATGCGGTCTTCGGCTACGGCGACGGCCCGGTGATCATGGAGGAATTCGACCTGCGGATCCCGGCCGGGCAAACCGTGGCCGTGGTGGGCCAGACCGGTGCCGGCAAGTCCACGCTGGCCAAGCTCATTGCCCGCTTCTACGACCTGCGTTCGGGTACCTTGGAACTGGATTCGGTGCCGATCAACGAGCTGTCGAACAAGGAACTGCGCCAGCACGTCGTAATGGTCACCCAGGAGGCGTTCCTCTTCTCCGGATCGGTGGCCGAGAACATCGCGCTGGGCCGGCCGGGTGCCTCGCCGGAGGATATCGAGTCCGCCGCCCGCGCGGTAGGCGCCCACGAGTTCATCATGGATCTGCCCGAGGGCTACGATACCGACGTGAACAAGCGAGGCGGACGGGTCTCGGCCGGCCAGCGCCAGCTGATTTCCTTCGCCCGCGCCTTCCTGGCCGATCCTGCGGTGCTGATCCTGGATGAGGCCACCAGCTCCTTGGATATCCCTTCGGAACGGGCCGTGCAGCGCGGACTGCAAACCCTGCTGGGCAACCGCACCGCGCTGATCATCGCGCACCGATTGTCTACCGTGCAGATCGCGGACCGCGTGCTGGTGGTCCACGATGGCAAGATCACCGAGGACGGCACCCCGGCGCAGCTGATTGCCGATGAAGGGCGCTTCGCTGCCCTGCACAAGGCGTGGAAGGATTCGCTGGTCTGATCCGCCCAAGACAGAGCAAAGCCCTCCGCAGATCATTTCGATCAGCGGAGGGCTTTGCTCTGCGTGGTTGTTCGGCGCCTTGGCCTATGCGCTGAAGACCTGGCCGGTCAGTCGTTCGTAGGCCTCGATGTAGCGGGCGCGGGTCTTCTCGATGATCCCGGCTGGCAACTGCGGCGGTTCTTCGCCCGAGTTCTTGTCCCAACCCGATTCGGCCGAGGTCAGCCAGTCGCGGACGAACTGCTTGTCGAAGCTGGCCTGCGCCTGGCCCGGCTTGTAGGATTCGGCATCCCAGAAACGCGAGGAATCCGGGGTCAGCACCTCATCGCCCAGGGTGATCTCGCCGGTTGCAGGATCAGCACCGAACTCCACCTTGGTATCGGCCAGGATAATGCCGCGCGTGCGGGCGATCTGCTCGGCCTGCTCGTACAGGGCCACGGTCTTCTCGCGCAGCGCCTCGGAAACTTCGGCGCCAACGCGTTCTACGGTCTGCGCGAAGGAGATGTTCTCGTCGTGCTCCCCCACCTCGGCCTTGGCCGATGGGGTGAACAACGCCGGTTCCAGGCGCGAGCCATCCACCAGCCCTGCCGGCAATGGCAGCTCGCATACGGTCTGCGAGGCCTTGTACTCGGCCAGGCCGGATCCGGTCAGGTATCCGCGGGCGATGCACTCGATCGGGTACATCTCAAGCTTCTTGCACACCATCGCGCGTCCGGCCACCGCGGCGGGAACGTCGGTGGAGATCACGTGGTTGGCGAAATCGCCCAGCTGCTCGAACCACCACAGGCTGAGCTGGGTCAGCACCTTGCCCTTGTCGGGGATTTCGCTGGCCAGCACGAAGTCGTAGGCGCTGATGCGGTCGGAGGCCACGACGAGGACACGGTCGGTGTCTTCGAAGCTGGCTCCTGCAGGTACGTACAGGTCGCGTACCTTGCCCGAGTAGAAATGGTCCCAACCTTCTAGGTCGAGCACTTCGGTCTGGAATCCTGCCATGAGTTCTGTAGTCCTCTACTTGCTTTCGTTGGCGATTACGATTTCGCCGCGTTCGGCCTTCAACGCAATGTCGGTGCGTGACTGGGCACCATCCCAGCTGATCTCGGCAACGCCGGCATACGCGGCGGCGCGGGCCGCGGCGAGGTCATCACCCAGGCCCACCACGGCCAGCACGCGGCCACCGGAAACAATGATGTTCCCTTCAGCATCAGTGGAGGTACCGGCATGCATCACGTGCACGCCATCAATTCCGTTGGCTGCCTCCAGGCCGGAGATCACCGCGCCCTTGACCGGGGTGTCCGGGTAGTTCTCGGCGGCGATGACCACATCAACTGCGGTCTGCGAGGACCAGGTCAGCTGCTCGGCATCATCGAGCCGGCCCTTGGCAGCAGCCAGCAGCACACCGCCCAGCGGGGTCTTCAGGCGGGCAAGGACAGCTTGGGTTTCCGGGTCGCCGAAGCGGGCATTGAATTCGATGACGCGGATGCCGCGCCTGGTGATCGCCAAGCCGCAGTACAGCACGCCGGTGAACGGGGTGCCGCGCTTGTCCATTTCGCGCAGGGTTGGGTAGGCGACGCGGTCCATGACCTCGTCGACAAAGCTCTCCGGCAGCCATTGCAGCGGCGAGTAGGCGCCCATGCCACCGGTGTTCGGGCCCTCGTCGTTATCGAAGATGCGCTTGAAGTCCTGTGCCGGGGACAGCGGAACTGCGTGCTTGCCATCGCAGATGACAAACAGGGAAACTTCTGGGCCATCGAGGAATTCTTCGATGACTACGGTGCCGCCGGCCGCGAAGCAGGCTTCTGCGTGCTCCAGCGCTTCGTCGCGATCGCTGGTGACCACGACGCCCTTGCCGGCGGCCAGGCCGTCGTCCTTGACTACGTACGGCGCACCGAAGTCATCCAGCGCGCTGGCGGCTTCTTCGCGGTTGGTGGCCACATGGGCCATGGCGGTAGGAACTTCAGCGGCAGCCATGACGTTCTTGGCAAAAGCCTTGGACGCTTCGAGCTGCGCGGCAGCCTGGGTTGGGCCGAAGACCGGGATCTGCGCGGCGATCAGCGCATCGGAGACACCGGAGGCCAGTGGCGCTTCGGGGCCGACGACCACCAGATCGCTGCCCAGTTCCCGGGCGAGCGCGACGACTGCGGCAGGGTCCTGCGCATCGATCGCGTGGGTGGTGACGTCCTGTGCGATACCGGCGTTGCCGGGGGCGCAATGAACTTCGTTGACGTAGGGGTCTGCACTCAGTGCACGGACAATTGCATGCTCACGGCCGCCTGGGCCAATAACCAGTACCTTCACCCGGTCGAGTTTACCGGAGATCCAACGGGTCAACCGCGTCTATGACGCACAGGCATTGAGCGTATTCCCCGTCATTAACCTGCCGCTTGGCGCCTGCCCGCCGGGCGGATTCGGGGCCAGCGGGCCCAAAGTGCTCCTTGGAAGCCTTCAGCCCAGCACCATGGCAGCGTCCAACCGGCGCTCGGCGGGCTGAACTAGAGTTAGCATGGCTGGAATTCTTGTTTTTACAGATCCACAGTAGATGCCCAGCGCACACAAATATGACGTTTCTCCGTCATTGAGAGAAAGTGGAATTGACCCATGGCAATCAAACGGCGCGTTGATGAAACCGCTGGCCGAGCAGCCTTGCGCGAATGGTCAGGAACCGCGCAGGGACAAGGAAAAATGGCCCGCCCGGTGCTCGCCACCGCGGTGCGTTTTTCTCTGGAGGAACTAGCCTCGCGCGCCGAGGGCAACTCGGTCGAGGTACGCGTTCCGCCATTCGGTGTGACTCAGTGCATAGCAGGGCCCCGGCATACCCGCGGAACACCCCCAAATGTGGTCGAAATGCCTGCTGAACTCTGGCTTTCCCTTGCTACTGGCCGTATCGGCTGGGCCGAGGCCTTGCAGACTGGGCAATTGCACGCTTCGGGACTTAGGGCAGACTTGTCAGCGCACCTACCACTTATTGAGTACCCTTAAGGGTATGGAGCAACACCCCGCTACCCCGTCTTCTGCCGATCAGAGTGTTGAAGTGCAAATTCACTCGTCGCCCAAGTTCTGGCCGTTCATTTTGACTTTCGCGGTCTTTGGCGCGCTAGTCGGTCTCATCATTGGCCTGCTTGGCGAACCGTCGCAGGATTACACCCGTACCTCGGCATCCGGATTCTTTGCAATATTTGGTGCAGGTCTGGGCGTAGGTATCGGCGCATTGGCATATGTGATTGTTGATCGCGTGACCTCACGCAAAACCACCAAGCATCTGGCAGTTCCTCTGGCCGAGGACACTGACTCCAGCGGACTACAAGGCTAGGCAGCTTTTCTCCTGAATTAGAAGAGCAGGCGGCCGCGCACCTGGCCGCCACCCACCACATTTTTGGTCGGTGTCGACCAACTGGAACATGAGAGAATAACCAACATGGCGCGTGGAGATGGATTCCTAAATCACGACCTGCTTCCAAGCGAAAAAGGGCCGCAGGATGAATGCGGCGTTTTCGGCGTTTGGGCTCCTGGCGAAGAGGTCGCAAAACTAACCTATTACGGCCTGTACGCACTGCAGCACCGCGGACAGGAATCCGCCGGTATTGCCACTAGCGACGGTGCGCGTATCAACGTCTACAAGGACATGGGCCTGGTCTCCCAGGTGTTCGACGAGAATACGCTGAACTCCATGACCGGCCAGTTGGCTATCGGCCACTGCCGCTACTCAACCACCGGTGCCAGCCACTGGGCCAATGCGCAGCCGACCTTGGGCCCGACCCAGACCGGTACCGTCGCCCTGGCTCACAACGGCAACCTGACCAACTCCGCCGATCTGGCCGATATGGTCACCGCCAAGCAGCAGGCTGAAGGCGGCAAGGTCCGCGGCGAACTCGCCCAGGGCAACACCACCGACACAGCTTTGGTCACCGCCTTGCTGGCCGGTTCCGAAGGCCAGTCGCTGGAAGAAACCGCACTGGAGCTGCTGCCGAAGATCGAAGGCGCATTCTGCTTCGTCTTCATGAACGAGGACACCCTCTACGCAGCCCGCGACCCGCATGGTGTTCGCCCGCTGGTTCTGGGCCGCCTGGACCGAGGCTGGGTGGTTGCTTCCGAGCAGCCGGCACTGGCTACCGTCGGCGCCTCGTTCATCCGCGAAATCGAACCAGGCGAAATGATCGCCATCGACGAGAACGGTGTGCGTTCCACCCGCTTTGCCGAAGCCACCCCCAAGGGCTGCGTCTTCGAGTACGTCTACCTGGCTCGCCCCGATGCTGCCATTGCCGGCCGCTCGGTCTACGAATCCCGTGTGGAGATGGGCCGCCAGCTGGCCCGCGAGAACAGCGCGGATGCGGACATCGTGATCCCGGTTCCGGAGTCCGGCACCCCGGCCGCCATTGGCTACGCCGAGGAATCCGGCATTCCATTCACCCATGGCTTCGTGAAGAACGCCTACGTGGGCCGTACCTTCATCCAGCCATCGCAGACCCTGCGCCAGCTGGGCATCAAGCTCAAGCTCAACGCGCTGGAAACCGTGCTGCGCGGCAAGCGCGTGGTCGTGGTCGATGATTCGATTGTCCGCGGCAACACCCAGCGCGCGGTGGTGCGCATGCTGCGCGAGGCCGGTGCCGCCGAGGTGCATGTGAAGATTTCCTCGCCTCCGGTGAAGTGGCCTTGCTTCTACGGCATCGACTTCGCCTCGCGTGCCGAGCTGATCGCCAACGGCGCGGCCGTGGATGAGATCGCGACCTCCATCGGCGCGGACTCATTGGCCTACATTTCCGAAGACGGCATGATCGAAGCTACCCGCCAGCCGCGCGAGCGCCTGTGCACCGCGTGCTTCACCGGCGAATACCCGATCGCCTTGCCGAACGAAGAGCGCCGCGGCAAGAACCTGCTCGAGCGCAGCAACCAGGGCGGCTGCGAGCCAGGTCCTGATGCCGAGTTCGAAACCAACAGCTAATCCCCTTCACGATCCCCAACCATCTCGTTGCAAAGGGCGCCGGAAAAGCGGCGCCCAGAACAGAAAAGGAACCGACTGCCATGAGCGGCAATGATCAGCAGCCAACTTCCATCACCTATGCCGGTGCCGGCGTTGACGTTGAGGCCGGTGACCGTGCCGTTGAGTTGATGAAGGGCGCGATCAAGGCAACCCACACCGCGGGCGTTGTCGGAGGGGTCGGCGGCTTCGCCGGGCTCTTCGACGTATCGTTCCTGACCGGTTACAAGAAGCCTTACCTGGCTACCTCCACCGACGGGGTAGGCACCAAGGTTGCCATCGCCCAGAAGCTGGATATCCACGACACCATCGGCCAGGACCTGGTCGGCATGGTGGTCGACGACATCGTCGTAGTCGGCGCCAAGCCGCTGTTCATGACCGACTACATCGCCACCGGCAAGGTTGTCCCGGAGCGCATCGCGGATATCGTGCGCGGCATCGCCGAAGGCTGCAAGCTGGCCGGCACCGCGCTGGTCGGCGGCGAAACCGCAGAGCACCCGGGCCTGCTGGCCGAGGACGAATACGATGTTGCCGGTGCTGCTACTGGTGTCATCGAAGCTGACCAGCTGCTAGGCCCGGAGCGCGTGCAGGCCGGCGACGTAGTCATCGGCATGGCGTCCTCGGGCATCCACTCCAATGGCTACTCGCTGGTGCGCCGCGTGATCGCCCACGCCAAGTGGGAGCTGGAGCGCGAGGTTGCCGAGTTCGGCAAGACCCTGGGCGAGGAACTGCTGGTCCCAACCCGCATCTACACCACCGCTTGCCTGGATCTGGTGGGCGAGCTGAACGACGGCGAGAACTTCGGCGTACACGGATTCAGCCACGTCACCGGTGGCGGCCTGGCAGCCAACCTGGCTCGCGTGCTGCCCCAGGGCCTGATGGCTCGCGTGGAGCGCTCGACCTGGTCCCTGCCAGCGGTCTTCTCCACCATCGCCCAGCTGGGCAACGTGCCGCAGCCTGACCTTGAGCGCACCCTGAACCTGGGTGTGGGCATGGTTGCTGTTGTTGACCCTGCTGTAGCTGATCGTGCCGTAGAGCTGCTGAACAAGGCTGGCATGGGCGCTTGGGTCATGGGCGGCGTCGAGAACATCGATCCTTCGGCTGCCGATGCCGGACTGGACTTCGTCCAGGGAGCCAAGGGCGTTGACGGCGGCGCAGTGCTGCTGACCGGCAGCTACGCCAAGTAGTACTCGCAGCATCTAGTTCCTTGCCGATGCGCCGCGCTGATCCCAGCGCGGCGCATCGGTTCTTTAACGCCATCGCCATGCGAATGAGGGTGCAGGGTTGACCGGAGCCACCTGCCCGGCTTCCTGCGCCAGGCGTTGCTGCCGGTGGTGCTGTGCCGGTGCGAGCTCCCGTCCGTTCGTGGCTACCGCGGCAAAGCAGGGGCCGGCAACCAGATTGACCCGGTGTGCTCGCGGCGCAATTCGCGCTCCCCTAGCTCAGCTTCCTGCCGGTGGGAAGCAATCGGCAAGGTGCGCCGCAACCGATCAACCCGCAACGTGTCCTAGGAATACTCGTTCAGCAATGCGTTCCCCTTCATCGCAGGCGGCCGCTCTTCGGTGAGCTGCGAGGCATTGATCCGCGATACGCCAGCGGGACTGGCCGGGATGCCCTCGGGGCTCCACGCGGCCAGCAGGGGCCGGACCTTGAGGTGCGGCGTAATGTCCTTGAGCTCGTGCAGCCAGCGCATCAGCGCTTCGGCCGCAATTCCATCACCGGGCTTTGCCTTGCTGCCCAATCCCACGGGCCTCCCGCAATTGAACATGTTGGCGGCCAGCTCGACATGCCGGGCATAATTGCCCACCTCGAGCGATTCGATGCGGGCAAGTGATGGCCGCGGAGCGCAGCTCGGACGGCGTTCGGTTTCCGCGAGGAATTCCTCGGTATACTCATGGGCGCTAATTGCCCTGACCAGCATTGGGCACACATAATCAGTGTGCCTTGCGGAGTGAAATATTTTCCAACTAGTCCAGTTGCTTCAGGGCGTGCTCCAAGGGCACCCGCCAGCGCCAGGTTGCTTTCTGTTCACCGCGGACGTGGCCGTTGGTAATCAGCGCCACCGGCAAATCCCGCTTGACGAAGTTCAACAGGATCTTGTACCCGCTCATCACCGCAAGGGAGGAGCCCAGCACCAAGAGCGCTGCGGATTCCGCTTCCAGTGCCGCAATGCGTTGCTTGCGTTCAGCCGGAACGTTCTCGCCGAAGTACACCACATCAGGCTTGAGGGCCAGCGAGCCGCAGCGCAAGCAGGCCACCATGTTGAATTGGTCTACCAGGTACTGGGGCAGCTCCACATCCCCGTCGGGGTTCACCGCGCTAGGGTCGATTTCCACGGCTTCCAAATATCCCTTGTTAGCTGCTTGCAGGCGGAGATCAAAGTCATTGCGGTTCTCGCTGTTCCCGCAGTCCAGGCAGCGAACGATCGATAAGTCGCCATGGACCGGAATGACTCGTTTGGATCCGGCCTGCTGGTGCAGCCCGTCAACATTCTGCGTGATGATGCCACTGATTTTTCCGTGCTCTTCCCACTGCACCAAGCGCTGGTGAATGTGGTTAGGCTCGGCTTTGTCCATATGGCGCCAGCCGACGTAGCCACGGGCCCAATAGCGCTGCCGGGCTTCGGGGCGGAATCGGAATTCTTGGTAGGTCATCGGCCGGTGGCGCTGCAATGAACCGTTGGGTCCGCGGTAGTCGGGGATTCCGGAGTCGGTAGAGACACCGGCTCCGGTGACAACCAGGACCCGGCCAGCAGAAAGCATTTGGCGCACCCCGGCACGCGCTTCAGCTTCCGGAGTTGCCGGTGCCTGCTGCTCGACGATGCGCTGCATCGACCGGATGGCCGAATGATGCGCCATCTGGATGGATAGCTCTTCTGGAGTGCTCACGTTCCACCTAACAATTGCTGGGCACGACAAAGGCCGCAACGACTAAAAGCTAATTTAGCTTAGTCGCTGCGGCTTGTCGCAAAATGTACTGAAGAGCTGTACCACTCAATGCTTAAGGTGTGGCACTCTGAGCCAAGGACTCCCGGCATCAGAAGACGAGGCTACTCGTCTTCATTATCTCCCGAGTACTTCTTAGTCAGCTCGTCGTATTCCGAATATTCTTCGTCATACGATGAATCATTACGCTCAGTGTTCTGAGCATGATGATCGGACCGAACGCCCAACTCGCGTTCAAGTGCCGAAAGGTCAGTGGACGGCGAGTAGTACTTGATATCTCGCGCCTGACGCTGTGCTTTAGCCTTTTGACGGCCGCGCCCCATGGCGTGACCCCCTCTTTTCAGTAGAGTCGGGAGGTGGTCCACCTTGAAAAGATGAAGGCCCCCGAATATGTGATCAGTTCTTTCGTAATTAAAGGTTAACACGATTCACCGGCGAGCGCTGAATGCAACACCCTCCGAAACCGCTAGACTGTCGATTAGTCCAACGACTATGTATTGAGCCGGCGAGCGATCGCCCGACCCAACCACGAAGGAGCTCAACAGGTGGTGGAAAACAATCTGCCCGAGCCGCAGGCGGCTTTGCCGCCATTGCAGCCAGAACCGGAGAAGCCCAAGCGTCAAAGTGCTCAATGGGCCTTGATGATTGTCGCCGTTCTCGCGCTGGCCGCGGCAGTGGTTTTCGTGGTGTTGAGACTAGTGGATCCCCCTGCTTCGCCAACTGCGAACAACGTGGAGCGCAATGAGAATCCAGGCCTCGACGGCATTGTTGCCACCGGAATGCCGCCAACACAGTTGGAGCAAGGCGACTGCCTGCGCGGGTTCAATTCGCCCCTGGATCCACAGACGGTCGTGACCTGTGATTCCTCTCACAATGCCCAGCTGATCGGCATCTTCCAGGTCACCGGCGATGAGTACCCAGGCACCAACGTGCTGCTGACCCAGTCTGAAGACCTGTGCAAGTCGGTCTCGCTGGATCCACGTGCCGGGTTGGACTCCACCTGGACCTATCACTTCTCGCGCCCTTCGGAGAGCACCTGGGATCAGGGCGACCGAACCGTTTCATGCTTCCTTAGCTTGTCCGAGGGTAACGTCCGCAGCTCATTGCTGCCCGAAGGCGCTACCGATGGAGAAGCGGAGAAATCCGAAGACAAGAAGTCCAAGGATGAAAAGCCCGAGGACGAGAAGTCCAAGGACCAGGAGACCACCGACAGCTAAGGCTGCATTTCGGCGAAATGGCGAGGGCGTAGACGGATTTCCATCTGTCCATGCCCTCGCCATAGCCAGGTTCCTAGGCCTTCTTGGCAACCTTGAGCTTGTCGCCAACTTCGTCCAGGGTGACCTCTACGGTGTCCCCGTCCTGCACCGTTCCGGCCAGGATCTCCTTGGCCAGCCGGTCACCGATCTCGCGCTGCACCAGGCGGCGCAGCGGACGGGCGCCGTAGGCAGGATCATAACCGGTCAGGGCCAGCCATTCGCTGGCGGCCTGATCCACCTCCAGGTTCAAGCGGCGGTCGGCTAGACGCTGTGCGAGCAGGTCGATCTGCAGCTTGACGATGCTTCCCAGCTCTTCGATGCTCAGTGGATCGAAGAGGATGACTTCATCCAGGCGGTTCAAGAACTCCGGCTTGAACGAGGCATTGACCACGTTCATCACCGCTGACTTCTTGGCCTCGTCCTCCAGGCTCTGGTCCACCAGGAACTGGGAACCCAGATTGGAGGTGAGGATCAGGATGGTATTCCTGAAGTCCACCGTGCGGCCTTGGCCATCAGTCAACCGGCCATCATCGAGTACCTGCAGCAGGATATCGAAGACCTCCGGGTGGGCCTTCTCCACCTCGTCAAGCAGAATCACCGAGTATGGGCGGCGACGTACAGCTTCAGTGAGCTGCCCGCCCTCCTCATAGCCCACATAGCCCGGAGGGGCACCGACCAGGCGCGAAACCGCATGCTTCTCCGAGTACTCGGACATGTCGATTCGCACCATTGCGCGTGGATCATCGAAGAGGAAGTCAGCCAGGGACTTGGCTAGCTCGGTCTTGCCGACACCGGTTGGTCCAAGGAACAGGAAGGATCCGGTGGGCCGGTTCGGGTCGGCAATGCCGGCACGGGTACGACGGACGGCGTCTGAGACCGCGGCAACAGCCTGCTTCTGCCCCATCAGGCGCTGCCCGATGATCTCCTCCATATCCAGCAGCTTCTGGCTTTCGCCCTGCAGCATGCGTCCTGCCGGGATACCGGTCCATGCCGAGATGACCTCGGCAATGTCATCGGCGGTGACTTCCTCGGCAACCATGGTGTGCGTATCTGCCTTATCGGCTTCGGCCGCGGCCGCCGCATCCAGTTCCTGCTGCAGCGTTGGAATCTCGCCGTAGAGCAGGCGCGAGGCCTTCTCCAGGTCGCCCTCGCGCTGGGCCTTATCGGCTTGGCTGCGCAGTTCGTCGAGCTTGACCTTCAGGTCACCGACACGGTTGAGACCCGCTTTCTCCGCTTCCCACTGGGAGTTCAGCGCGTCCAGCTTTTCCTTCTTGTCCGCCATGTCCTTGCGCAGGGCCTCCAGCCGTTCAACCGAAGCTGGATCGGTCTCATCGGACAGCGCCAGTTCCTCCATGGTCAGCCGGTCTACCTCGCGGCGCAGCTCATCGATTTCCTCTGGAGCCGAATCGATCTCCATGCGCAGGCGGCTAGCGGCCTCATCAACCAGGTCGATGGCCTTGTCTGGCAGCTGGCGGCCGGAGATGTACCTGTTGGACAGCGTGGAAGCTGCCACCAGCGCGGAGTCCGCAATGGAAACCTTGTGGTGCGCTTCGTAGCGTTCCTTCAAACCACGCAGGATGGCAATGGTGTCATCCACGCTTGGCTCACCGACATATACCTGGGCGAAGCGGCGCTCCAGGGCGGGGTCCTTCTCGATGTTCTCGCGGTACTCATCCAGGGTGGTGGCACCAATCAGGCGCAGCTCGCCCCGGGCGAGCATTGGCTTGAGCATATTGCCCGCGTCCATGGCGCCTTCGGATGCACCGGCACCGACCACGGTGTGGATCTCGTCAATGAAGGTGACAATCTGGCCGTCCGAAGCCTTGATCTCTTCCAATACCGACTTCAGCCGCTCTTCGAACTCGCCGCGGTACTTGGCACCGGCGACCATGGCACCCAGATCCAGCGAGATCAGGGTCTTGCCGCGCAGGGATTCTGGCACGTCGCCAGCGATCATGCGCTGGGCAAGCCCCTCAACCACAGCGGTCTTGCCGACGCCTGGCTCGCCGATCAGCACCGGGTTGTTCTTGGTTCGGCGGGAGAGCACCTGGACCACGCGGCGGATCTCGCGGTCACGGCCGATGACTGGATCCAGCTTGCCGGAGCGCGCCAGGGCAGTCATATCAGTGCCGAACTTCTCCAGGGACTGGAAGGTGGCCTCCGGATCAGGGTTATCGACCTTGCGGTCGCCGCGGATGGTGGGCAAGGTGCCCACCAGCAGTTCGCGGGTGGCCCCGAATTCGCGCAGCGCTTCACCGGCCTTGGTCTGGTCTGAGGCCAGGGCGATGAGCAGGTGCTCCGTGGAGACGTAGGTGTCCCCCATTTCTGCTGCGGTTGCCTGGGCGTTGCTCACAACCTGCAGCAGCTGCCGGGAGTACTGGGCCTGAGCCACTGAAGTACCGGAGCTGGAAGGCAATGCATTGATGACAGTGCTTGCCTTGACGGAGAGCGCGTCGACATCCAATCCGGCGGTCTTCAGCAAGGCGACTGCGACGGACTCGCGCTGGTCCAGCAAGGCCTTCAGCAGGTGCGCAGGTTCAATCTGCGGATTGCCTGCGGTTGAAGCGTTCATCCCGGAAGCCGAGAGAGCTTCTTGGCTCTTAGTGGTGAGTTTGGTGTCCACGCGCATCCTTTCTCTAATTGGGTGAACTCATAAACTTGAGTGTACTTAACTCAACTCTACTCGCACTCTTTGTATTCCAGCTAGAGCAAGATTTTCGAAAGATTTTTCATTTCGCTTGCCCCGGAGGCAAAATCCCTTGTCACGAAAGATTTGCAGACTTAAGATAAGGCATGGCCAACCCGAATTCCAAAGACATTTTTTCACTGACCCACGATGACATGGTCCAAGTTTTCATCAATCAGCACCGGCAGATGCTGCTTTCCTGCCTCGACGGGCTGAGTGAAGCCGAAGCCAGGTTGAAGTTGGTCGAATCCAAGACCACGATGCTCGGTCTGGTCAAACATGCAATCTTCGTGGAACGGGTCTGGTTCGGCGAAGCAGCCACCGGCAAGAGCCGGGCGGAGCTGGGCATTGCCTCTACGCCCAGCAAATCATTCGACTTGGACGCATCCGACACCATTGAATCAATTCAGGGCGGCTACGCCCGGGCCATCGAACTGTCGCATCAAGCGGCCGAGGGCAAGACCGGGGATCACGTTTTCTCCGGAAATCGGCGCGGGCCGTTGCCGCTGCGCTGGATCCAGCTGCATATGCTGCGCGAACTGGCACAGCACTGCGGACACGCAGATATCCTGCGTGAACAAATCCTGGCCGCCCGGAAATAGCATGCCGCTCACAACCGGTAGACTCCGGGCATGCCTTTGAAACTCCTCCCGCTTCCCGCTGAACGATTCCAGTCGTGGCTGACAAGAAGCACTGCGGAGTACGTATCTGACCTTGTTGCCGCTGGCAGCTCCGCGCACGAGGCGCAAGAAGATGCAGACCTGGCCATGGCCCGGGCCTTCTCCACCGGATTGCCAACTTGCACCAACGCGGTATTCACCCTGGAGCATGGAATTCTCGGCGATGTGGGCTATGTCTGGATCGGCCACGACACCTCGGGCGATCCGGCTTCGTGGTGGGTATGGGACATCGTTGTCGAACCCGGGCACCGCGGCAAGGGATACGGACGCCAAGCCATGAATCTGGCCGAAGAATACGCCCGTGCCCACGGCGCGCGCACCCTGGGGCTGAACGTGTTCGGATTCAATCGGAGCGCTCGCGGACTCTACGAATCGCTTGGCTACGAAACAACCAGCATCAAAATGCGCAAGACGCTCTAGCCTTGGCCTGTTCCCGGTGCTGGCCCGCGCTGTTCCAAGCGAGCAGCGAACTGCATCCTTCGAATTGCAATTGACACCTACCCAACTGCGCAAAGACGAAGTACATTACAGATCACCATGAAATCCACAGACCAAATCTTTTCCAGGCGCACCGCTTCAGGTTAGGCTGGTAGAACGTAAGGGAGTATTCACAATCGTTGAATCCGTCAATACGCAGGACTTCGTGGTCCTGCCGGGTTTTGCGGCCAGCCCCAGGGTCGGTGAAGAGACTTACTCAGTCGCGTTCGCGCGCTTCTTACGAAAGCAGGAATCCCTATGGGAGCTTCCCCTATGATTTGGGGCATCACGATTGTCGTGATTCTCGCCCTTCTGGCCTTCGATTATTTCTTCCACATCCGCAAGGCCCACGTTCCATCGCTGCGTGAAGCAGCCATCTGGTCCAGCATCTATGTCGGCTTGGCCCTCATTTTCGGTGTGCTGGTCCTGGCCTTCGGCGGAATCGACATGGGTGCCGAGTACTTCGCTGGCTACATCACCGAAAAGGCGCTGTCGGTCGACAACCTGTTCGTCTTCCTGATCATCATCGCCAGCTTCAGGGTGCCTCGCGAAGACCAGCAGAAAGTCCTGCTCTTCGGCATCGTCTTCTCGCTGATCGCACGTACCGCGTTCATCTTTGTCGGCGCAGCGCTGATCAACCAGTTCGCTTGGGTCTTCTACCTGTTCGGCCTGATCCTGCTGTTGACCGCCGGCAACCTGCTGAAGAAGGATGACGAATCCGATGAGGCCAACAACTTCATCATCCGCATCGCCAAGAAGCTGTTCCACACTACCGACAGCTATGACGGCGACAAGCTGTTCACCAAGATCGATGGCAAGAAGGTCCTGACTCCGATGCTGCTGGTCATGGTGGCCATCGGCGGTACCGATATTCTCTTCGCCCTGGATTCCATCCCGGCGATCTTCGGACTCACCCAGAACGTCTACATCGTGTTCACTGCTACCGCATTCTCGCTCATGGGACTGCGCCAGCTCTACTTCCTGCTCGACGGATTGCTGGACCGCTTGATCTACCTGTCCTACGGTTTGGCAGCAATTCTGGCCTTCATCGGCGTGAAACTGATCCTGCACGCACTTCACGAGAACAACCTGCCATTCATCAATGATGGCGAGCACGTGACGGTCATTGAAATCAGCACCGGCCTGTCGCTGAGCGTGATCATCGGTGTCCTGGTGCTGACCATTCTCGCTTCGCTGTTCAGCAAGGCGGGCAAGGCCCAGACTGCCGTCGGCAACCTGCGTCGCCACGCCAGCAGCTATAACGACCTGAGCTACACCTCGGATCCGAACGAACGCGAACGCATCTACCGCGCATTGGTCGAGGAAGAAGCGTATGTGAAAACCATGGAAAAGAAGTACCGCGACAAGGCCAAGGACGTGGACAAGATCCGCGTCGAGGTCGCTGAAGCGCACCGCCAGCACGATGAGTACCTCAAGAGCTAATCAGGTTCGCGCTTAAAGCAATTGGCTGCCAACCCCATCTGGAGTTGGCAGCCATATTTTCTGACAGTGAGCACGCATTCACCAAGAATGTTCGCAGGGCGAGTTGCGTTCCTGCATTTGAATCTGAAGCAGCCTTATTCTTTCCAGTAGCTCGGGTTCCGATGTATGCCGTGGAAGTTTCGCAGCTGCCCTCGCCATCCAGGCCAATTCATCTGCAACCTCGTTATAGATCAGTCCAGTATGGCCCCGATGCCTTGTGATGACGACTTCCGCCGAACAAGCATTCCATGCGGCAAGGAATTCCAAACACAGTTCTCCTCCAATGCCGCGATAGCCATCAACGTAGCGGCCAGTGGTAATCAGTTCCTCAATAATCCGATAGGCATCTTCCGAATCCGTATGGATCACAGCGCTGGCGGCCTCAAAGCCCTGCAGGTATTCCAATGCAAGGATTACGGCACGGAGCTCCAGGGCGCCCATATGACCAAAGAATTCTCCGGCGTAAACCACAACATCCCCGTGTCCGGTAATCATCGCTATGGAGCCGGCGCCGGATGGATCCGCTGAAGCATCGACACCGATCACAATGCGCTCTGGATGTACGTGACTTGTGGACCAAAATTCAGGATGCCACTGGATCTTCTCCGTCTTCGCCGCATCGTGGGTTCGGGAAGACACGCTACGAACAGGACTTTCGCGCAACCGATGGCGTTGCTGAGCCCGTCGCGTTAATGACAGTTTCGCGTCGCCGACTAGCTGCTCGATCTCGCGTGCTGCCCTGTTGATAGGGTTTAGCCCCCGAGTAACGGCATAACCGGATTCAGCAAAGTAGCGGGCTATATTCCGGTTGCGCGTAGGAACGCATATCCAAGTCTGCTCGCGGTACTGCCCCAGGAGCTGCTCCAATTCACGAAGCATAATTGGCAAAGGCATGGACTCGTCCGAAGCGCTCGAATGCGAGGTAAGAGTGCCATCTTCATGGCTGATCGAAAACAGCCAGTAGACCATGCCGCCATTGCCAGCGATCTCAGGCATCGTCCAAGAAATTATCGACGCGTGAAATGGCTTCGTCATCATGAAGGCATCTGGCACACGTGGAATCGTGGATTCAATAATGGGCCGGCTCAGCAAGTCACCGGCAGCTTCGGCATTCAGGCTCATGTACATACATTCTCAAAGCACACCGACAAGATAGTCCGGACAGATCATAGCTAGGGTGCCAGCCGACCAACCGCATACCGCATAACTAGCGGCGAACGTCACCGATGAAGTAGTCCGAAGGCACGATGACCTTGCCCAGAGGCATCAAGGAAACCGGGATCATCTTCAGGTTGGCGATTCCCAGTGGGATGCCAATAATCGATATGAACATCGGGATCGCGGTCACCACGTGCCCCACGGCAATCCAGATACCCGCAAAAATAATCCAGATGATGTTCCCCAGGGTGGAGAACGCGCTCACCGGTCCGTTATCGACTACGGTGCGGCCAAACGGCCACAGCGCATAGCCGGCAATGCGGAACGAGGCGATGCCGAATGGAATGGTCACGATCAGCGCGCAGCAGATGATGCCTGCCAATACGTAGCCCAAGGCCAGCCACAGACCGCCAAAAAGCAGCCAAATAATGTTGAGAATACCGCGCACTAAATCAGTCATGGTTATATTCTCTGTCTTTTGCCTGGTTTACTCCATCGGGGATCACCCCGATTTCTTCCTAGGGGTGTCCATTCCCCTACCGTTCGGCAAGCATCGAAGCAGCATGCTCGGCTAGGATTAATCACCATGAGCGAATCGAGCGATCAGCAGCGCCCAGCCCACGGCACTGCTCCTAGGAACCCAGACCTTTTCCGTGCCGAGCCGGTATCCTTCGTGCGCCGTGGCAACCGCCTGCAGGGCCGCCGTGCCAGCGCCTGGGAGCGCAATGCCGAGCAGTATGTCATTGAGCCGCCCCGCAAGATTGCCGACACCTCGGTTGCTGATGACTTCCAGCTCGATCCTGCCGAGGCTTTCGGTCGCACCGCGCCGCTGATCGTGGAGATCGGTACCGGCCTGGGCGAGTGCATTGCCAACGCCGCCAAGGATGATCCCGAGCGCAACTACCTCGCCGTTGAGGTCTATCGTCCGGGCTTGGCTCAGCTGATGCTGAAGGTTGAATCCTTCGGCATCACCAACGTCCGCGCAGTGCAGGCCAACGCCCCAGAGGTTCTGGACGTCATGCTGGACGAGAACAGCGCGGATGAGATCTGGATCTTCTTCTCAGATCCATGGCACAAGCCACGCCACCACAAGCGTCGCCTGATCAAGGCCTCGTTCCTGGACAAGGTCTCCCGCGTGCTCAAGCCCGGCGGCACCCTGCGCTTGGCCACGGACTGGTCCAACTACGCAGAGCAAATGCGCGAAGTTCTCGAAGCCCACCCGGACTTCGAGAACCAGCATCCTGGCAACCTGTCCGGTGTTGAGAGCCACCTGACCAAGGTGCGCCGTGATGGCATGGAAGGCTTTGACCCCGAGCCAGAATTCACTGATGCCCAGGGTGGTTGGGCCCCGCGTTTCGAGCGCCGTATCCTCACCAGCTTCGAGGGCAAGGCGTTGAAGGCTGGACGCCTGGTCTTCGATCTGGCGTACACCCGCATCGGCTAGTCGCCGAAATAAAGCATCGAAGAGGCCATGGGATCCCTAGGATGGATTCCATGGCCTCTTCTTCTGCGCAAAGTCTGCTATACGCCCAAGCTCCGAGAATGGACTACGCCGGGGTTCGTCTAGAACAATTGTCAATGGACCACGCCCCGGATCTGATCCAGCTCGCAGCCAACGGCCATTTGGATGAAGCGTGGTTTGCCACCACCCCACCGGCCGCATCCATGCGCCTGGATATCCAGCGCCGCTTGGCATTGCAGGAAACTGGCGCGTTGGCTCCCTTTGCGATCATCGACCTGTCCACCGGCAAGGCGGTGGGGGCCACGACCTATCTGAATATCGACGCGGAAAATCATCGCGTGGAAATCGGCTCAACGTTCCTGGCCATGCCGGCCCAAGGCACCGGGATCAATCCGGCTGCCAAGTTCATGCTGCTGCGCCGGGCTTTCGAGGAACTGGATTGCTATTCAGTGGCTTTCTGCACGCACTGGCACAATGCCGCTTCACGCGCCGCGATTGCACGGCTCGGTGCCAAACAGGATGGCGTGCTGCGCAATCACAAATATGATCCGAAGAGCGGCACCATGCGCGATACCGTGGTTTTCTCGATACTCCCCCACGAATGGCCTGCCGTGCGCACCCAGTTGAACGCGCGCTTAGCCCGGCACGGAAGGCTCTGAGCCCTGGAAGCAGATTTCTCCAGCCGCTTCGATTCACCTATGTTCCCTGGATGTCTGCCAAAGCCAGCAAGACGCGTTCTGGCTCTTCCGCCATCCGATTCAGCACATACAGCCAGAATTCCGGTCCGAATACGGCATATTCTCGGGTGTTGTACCCGGCGCTGTGGAGCGCGTTCAATTGACGAGTTCCTAAGCCCTGCAGCATTTCAAATTCCACCGAGTCGCCGTTCGGTGCTGCATCTACTTCCGGCTGAAGCCAATTTAGGAGGCGAACATCGTGGGTGGCAAAATTAACGCGGCGTCCTGAACGGAGAAGTTCCTGGGCCAGGAGCTTGTACCGCGCTGTAGTCTTCGGGTCGTTTCGAGGTGTCGCGACCGAAACAGCTTCTTGGAATGCGCCTTTGACCAAACGCACTGGACCACCCTCGCAGCGCAGCAAACGTGCCAGATCATCGGGGGTTCGATGCAGCCGAGCTTGCACGGTAATCCCAGTTTCCGGAAAATCTCGAATCATTCGTTCCCAAGTTCCCAGAACGAGGTCGGTCCGTTCAGCGCTTTCCGCGGAAATCATCAGGTACGTGCCGGCATCGCGGGCAGCCTGCGCGACGCGCAGTGCGTTGGCGAAACCCAGCTCAGGATCAATCAGAGAACCCAAATGCGACAAGTCCAGGCTGATAGTCGTGGAAGTCCCTGTGCTTTCCAGCCGACGGGCGATTTCCAGGAAAACGAGCGTTTCCTGTTCTGCGCTGTAGCGATCGCGGATCGATTCCCCGACGCATTCGATGCTGCTGCGATGACCACGAGCGGAAATCTGGAAAACCTGGCCAACGGCGGACTCAATGTCAGGGCCGGCAAGGTAACGACGAGAAATTTTCTGGGCGATCCAAGCGAGTTCAGGCATGGCCATCACTCGTGCTTTGAGTTCTTCATCCAGCGCCATGGAGCGCAAGGTGTCGGCTGCGAGATCTGCGTATTCAGGTGAAAAGTGCATGGTCCCATGATCTTGCAGCCGGGTCGCTACGGTCTTGTACGATATTGCACCGGCTGCTGGTACTTTCCCGGAGCCGCGGCGACATGGGCGTGAAATACGCGATGGAAGTGGCTTTGGTCTGCGAATCCGAGCTCGGAAGCGGCTTGGGCGATGGGAGTACCGGCTCGCAGCAGCTCACGTGAGCGGATCACAAGCTCGTTGTGCCGCCACGCAATGGGAGTGAACCCCGTGTTGCTGCGCACATACCGAATCAGTTGATATTTACTCATGTTCAGCAATGAAGCCAGTTCGCGTAAGTGCGGGACAGGCGTATCGTCACGGAGCTTCTTAAGCACCAGGGACAGTCGTTGATCGGTCCCATCCGGTTGCATAGGCACTGATTCATAAATCGGCAAGCAATCAAAATCGGTGAAAATTTCCCGCAGCGCACGCTGTACACTGTTCCGGTTCGGCCCAGAGAATAGCTGATCATTGAATTCCGTGAGCGATTGGTAGAGCCTGGGCTCCCGGAAAATTCGGATTCCCGAAAATAGACGGACTGCAGCTTCGGGAAGCAGAGCGCTGAGCCATTGCTGATCCAGGTGGATCATTTGATATTCCCATTGGCCATTTTGAGGATTGCATGCATGAATATGCCCAGCAGGTATCAGGATGACATCGCCCGGCAATAGCGTTGCCTGCTGTCCTGAGTAGCCCCTGAAACTGGTGTGTCCTGATTCGATAAGACCGATCGAAAATCGAGTATGCGTGTGCGGACGATAGCAGGAGATCAGTTGGCATGAACGCCGGGATTCAATTTCCGGGATCTCGGGGTCATGCCAGAATTCGGCAGCGTGGCGAACCGGTGCCTCTCCTGCCATGCTAGCGTCCGATAGCGCGGCGCGTGGTAAACAGCGTCACCGTCGGCTCACGGCGTTCTGGGCGCATGCCCCAAGCCAGTGAAACGATGTCGCCACCGGCAGTGCCCGCAGCGAAGATGCGCGATTGGCCCTGGCGTACGGCGGAAAGTTCCTGGCGAAGCCCATTGACTTCGGTTTGCAGGTAGGCGACTTGATCTTGCAGGTCCAGGATGCGCTTGATGCCTTCGAGCGATACGCCTTCCTTGCTCAAGGACTGCACCTGGCGCAACAGCGATACGTCTCGCTGCGAGTAGCGGCGTTGCTTTCCGCTCTGGCGGCTGGGCGAAACCAAACCGATGCGGTCATACTGGCGCAGCGTCTGCGGATGCATGTCTGCAAGTTGCGCGGCGACGGAAATGACGAAGACAGGTCGCAGGTACTCCCCGTTCACGTTGCTTCTACCACCTTTCTGCAAGGACCTTGGAGTCGGTCCCTATTGCCTTTGAGTCTATCTTCCCTGCCCAGCCAATTCGATGGCGGGGCAGGGAAAACAGCCTATTGAGTTCAGAGCTTGGCTTTGGCAGCCAAGTCCACTCGTGGATCCTCGCCCTCGGTGGCTGATGCGAAGTCCTCCACGGCCTTCTTGGCAGCATCCGAGAGGTTCTGCGGAATCGCGACATCCAGGACGATCAGCAGATCGCCGGTAGCCTTGGAGGTCTTCACGCCGCGGCCTTTCAAGCGCAAGGTGCGCCCGGAGTTGGATCCGGCAGGCACCTTCACCGCGACGGAATCCCCGTCCAGGGTCGGTACGTGGATCTTGGCTCCGAGTACCGCTTCGTCGAAGGTCACTGGCACGTGGATGCGGATGTTGTTCTCTTCGCGCTTGAAGAACGGGTGCTCGCTGACCTTGACCTTGACCAGCAGGTCGCCGTTGCCGGCAGCACCTGGCTGGCCCTTGCCGCGCACGCGCACCGACTGGCCATCCTTGATGCCCGCAGGTATGCGCACGTCAATGACCTCGCCGTTCTGCTCGCGCAGGCCAATGGTGGTGCCCTTGATTGATCCGGAGAAGGAGATCGTGGTGCTGGCCGTGCGGTCAGCACCCTTGCGTGGTGGTGCGCTTTGGCCGAAGCCGCCACCAAAACCGCCGCCTGAGCCGAACAGGTCGGAGAAGTCCGGCTGTCCGCCGCGACCCCGCGGGCCGCCTCCCCCGCCTCCGAAGAGGTTGGAGAAGATGTCCTCGAAACCGGCCTGTCCTCCCGGGGCACCGCCTGGTCCCCCGGCCGAGAAGCGAGCTCCGCCGCCCATGGCGCGGATTGCGTCGTACTGCTCGCGTTCTTCCTTATCCGAAAGCACCGAGTTGGCTTCCGAGATGTCCTTGAATTTCTTTTCAGCGGCCGCATCACCCTGATTGGTGTCGGGGTGGTACTTGCGCGCAAGCTTGCGGTACGCCTTCTTGATGTCCGCCTCACTGGCGTCCTTGGAGACGCCCAGAATGGCGTAAAAGTCTTTTTCGATCCAGTCCTGACTTGCCATCAGGGCCCCATCCTTTCAATGCCAATTCGAAACTGCCCACTGACGAAGTATCGGCAGTGGGCAGTTTCAATTGATTATTCGTGGCTATTCGCCGGTTGCTACCAGCACCTGGGCCGCACGCAGGATGGTGGTTCCCTTGCGGTAACCGGTGCGAAGCACCTGTCCCACGTGGTCAGCTGGAATCTCCGGAACAGCCTGGCGAAGCAGCGCTTCGTGGACGTTCGGGTCGAATTCGACGCCGGCCTCGTTGATACGCTCCAAGCCATGCTGAGCCAGCACGGAGTCAAGCTTGTTGGCGATCGATGCGAACGGGCCATCGGTGAGGTCACCGTGGGCTCGGGCTGCATCGATGTCATCAAGTACCGGAAGCAGGGTGTTGAGCACGGACTGCACGGCGTTTTCACGCGCTACAGCTCGGTCGCGCTCCACACGCTTGCGATAGTTGACGTATTCGGCCTGCAGACGCAGCAAGTCGTTGCGCAGTTCGGCTTCCACCGCACCGGCCTCTACTGGCTGCTCTGCTTCGGCGTCAGCGCCAGCAGCAGCTTCGTTCAGGATCGCCTCGGCCTGACCCAGGGCGTCAGCGGTTGGCTGCTCGTTAGCTGCCTCTGGCTGGTTCTCCGACTGCTCGTCGAAGTTCTCGTTCTGGTCCTGTGCCTCGGACATATTCCCTAACTCCCTACTTCTTGTCAGCTTCGTCTTCGTCGATGACCTCGGCGTCGACGATATCTTCATCAGCATTTGGAGCCTGCTCGCCCTCAGGTGCAGCAGCGCCCTCATCCTGGGTGTTGGCGTAGATTGCCTCGCCCAGCTTGGTCTGCGAAGCCTGCAGCTTCTCGAACGCGGCCTTGACCTCGTCGTCGTTGTCCTGCTTCTCAAGGGCAGCCTTCAGTGCGTCAACGTCGGCCTGAACCTCGGTCTTGACCTCTTCTGGCAGCTTGTCTTCGTTGTCCTTGATCAGCTTGTCCACCGAGTAGGCTGCCTGCTCGGCAGCGTTGCGGGTCTCAGCAGCTTCGCGGCGTGCCTTGTCCTCTTCGGCGTGTGCTTCAGCTTCCTGAACCATGCGCTCGATGTCTTCCTTGGACAGCGAGGAGCCACCAGTGATGGTCATCGACTGCTCGGTGCCGGTGCCCTTGTCCTTAGCGGATACGTGCACGATACCGTTGGCGTCGATGTCGAAGGTGACCTCGACCTGTGGGATGCCGCGAGGAGCCGGTGCGATACCGGTCAGCTCGAAGGTACCCAGAGCCTTGTTGTCACGGGTGAACTCGCGCTCGCCCTGGAAGACCTGGATGGAAACTGAAGGCTGGTTGTCTTCAGCGGTGGTGAAGGTTTCCGAACGCTTGGTCGGGATCGCGGTGTTGCGCTCGATCAGTTTGGTCATCACGCCGCCCTTGGTTTCAATACCCAGGGACAGTGGGGTGACGTCGATGAGCAGAACGTCCTTGCGCTCGCCCTTCAGTACACCTGCCTGCAGTGCTGCGCCAACAGCTACAACCTCATCAGGGTTCACACCCTTGTTGGCTTCCTTGCCGGCCAGATCCTTGACCAGTTCGGCAACGGCTGGCATACGGGTGGAACCACCAACGAGGATCACGTGGGCGATGTCCGAAACCTTGACGCCTGCTTCTGCAATAACGTCGTTGAATGGCTTGCGGGTGCGCTCCAGCAGGTCCTTGGTCAGGTCCTGGAACTTGGCACGCGAGAGGTGCTCGTCCAGGTGCACTGGGCCTTCCGGGGTCACCGAAAGGTACTGCAGGGAGATGTTGGTGCTGGTAGCCGAGGACAGTTCCTTCTTGGCCTGCTCAGCGGATTCCTTCAGGCGCTGCAGGGCAATCTTGTCCTTGGACAGGTCTGCGCCCTTGGCCTTGGCCTGAGCCAGCAGCCAATCTACGATGCGCTGATCCCAGTCGTCGCCGCCCAGGCGGTTGTCGCCTGCGGTGGAACGGACCTGGATGGTGGAGAAGCCGTCATCGTCCTTGCCAACTTCCAGCAGGGAAACGTCGAAGGTACCGCCGCCGAGGTCGAAGACCAAGATGAGTTCGTCTTCGTTGCCCTTTTCCAGGCCGTAAGCCAGTGCAGCTGCGGTTGGCTCGTTGACGATGCGCAGGACGTTCAGACCGGCAATCTCGCCGGCTTCCTTGGTGGCCTGGCGCTCTGCGTCATTGAAGTATGCAGGAACGGTGATCACCGCGTCGGTGACCTTCTCGCCCAAGTACGACTCTGCGTCGTTCTTCAGCTTCATCAGGGTACGGGCCGAGATTTCCTGGGCGGTGTACTTCTTCTCGTCGACCTCGATGCTCCAGTCGGTGCCCATGTGGCGCTTGACCGAAGCGATGGTGCGATCGATGTTGTTCACTGCCTGGCGCTTGGCGATGTCGCCAACCAGAACTTCGCCGCTCTTCGAGAAAGCAACGATCGACGGGGTAGTACGGTTACCTTCCGCGTTTGCGATAACGGTTGGCTCACCACCTTCGAGCACGGAAACTACGGAGTTGGTGGTTCCTAGGTCGATACCTACGGCACGCGACATAATGGCTCTCCTTTGCCTTGGTTGAAAGTACTAACGCTGAGGATTTTTATCCTGATTGAGCGTTCTGGACTCAAGTTTACTCAGCCGCTTTCGACTGTCAAATTAACTTGAGCCAACCTCACTCAACTTTGCGTTCTGTCTTCTTCAACGAACAAAGGGCAAGAATGATTCCCATGCCGAAAAATAATTTTCAGACACAGGACACCCAAGGCATTCAAGGACAATCCACCCTGCGATCCCGGCGCCTCAACCTACCGAAAAAACGGTCCTTCCGGGAGCTGGATCGCCGCACCCAGGTTGCTGTCATCCTCGCTGGAATTATCGAGCTGACTTTGATGTTTGCAGCCTTGCGCGATCTTCGTCGACGCCCCGTTCAGCTGGCGAGAGGGCCAAAACCACTGTGGGCCGTGGTCAGTTGCCTCAACGTACTAGGAAGCATTTCCTACTTTGTCTTTGGGCGTCGCAAAGACCCTCAAAACTGATTTACAGACACAATGGAACAACCCGCTCTCGTGATGACGAGAGCGGGTTGTTCGCTGTCAGCGTGGACGCTTTGGCAATGAAAAACTCGATTGCCACACTGGCTAGATCAGTTCAACTACCAACAATGGTCCTGCGAATAATCCCTACAGATGGTCCAGTAGGAATGCTCCGTTCTACTACTTAGCCGAGCCCTGAGGTTCCACTAGGACTGCCGCGGTGCGCGCCGGAATAGTCAGCTCACCGGTGGCACTGTCGAACGAAGTTGACTTCACCCGGTCATCACTGCCTTTCGCAAGAGACTTGGCAAGCGAGTAGTCGTGACCTACCAGCTCCTCAAGCTTTTGCGTGCTCTCCTTCGGCGAGGCATTGAAGAGGACTAAGGCACCGTCATGCTTGCGATCGACATCCTTACCCACCGTGTCGTCAATGCGCATCACGATAATTCCCGGTTCAGCCTCAGACCCACCCAGCGGGAAGCTCACCTTTTGCCCAATGAGATCAGCTGAGCCCAATCGCAAGAGTCCAACTTCCTTACGGGTCTGCAGCAAGTCCAAGGCTGCCCCTTCAGCATCAGCCATGGCCTTGGCATCCGGCTTGAGCGCAGGGTCTTCTAATAGTGGAGCCATCAGATCCCACTTCTCCCCGTTATCTGCCTCGGGCGGAAGACCCGAGCCAAAAGTATTTTCCACTCCGGAGAAGTCGATGCGGTTGAACCAGTCCCCCGAGTTATAGGAATTTCGGTCCAAAGACTTTGAACGCAATAACTCGGTTCCGGCATGCCAGAACGGAACAGCTTGTGAATACATCACGGTTGCTTGCGAGAGAGTATTCATCCGCACCCGATCCTCCATGGAAGTATCTCGTGGCAACTTGAGCACAGTGAGGTCGTAGAGCGTTTCATTATCGTGCGCGTCAACATAGTTGATCACTTCTCCCGGCTGCGAAGCATAGCCTGCTTTCGCTCCGCGGTAATCCAATTCATCACCACGGTGCACACTGCCATCCGAAGCGAGGAATTCGAAGTCTGCGAGATTGCCAGCCAAGCCGAGCTTCACTAGGTCGGTTTCGTGGCCGAGATCTTTCAACGCTTCCTCGGTGCTCCCATTGACCTTATTACCGTTGGGATCCGTTCCCAAGCCAGTACCAAAGCCCTGACGGAATGTTGAGGATGAATCAACAGGACTGCCACCATGAACGGCATCGCGCAGTCGGTCGTTAAAGGTCCCGATGCCGGTACCGTTCATTTGCCCCTGAGTCGCTTGATAGAAGCGAGCATTGTCCGCCACCTCACCAAAGTTCCATCCTTCGCCATAGAGGTAAATGGACTTGCCGTCCACTCCGTCATGTCCCGGCTTCAGTTCATCTAATGCACTGCGTACGGCTTCCATGGTTTCTCGTGAGTGGTGGCCCATGAGGTCAAAACGGAATCCATCAACCTTATAGTCCTTGGCCCACACCACCAGGGCATCAACCATCAGTTTCTGCGCCGCAGCGTGTTCCGTGGCCAGGTTCTGACAGCAGGACGAGGTTTCCACTTTCCCGGTGGCATCAAGTCGGTGGTAGTAGCCAGGCACGATCTTATCCAGCACACTGCGATCGGCTTGACCCGAGGCTGCGGTGTGGTTGAACACCTGATCAAGCACTACTTCTAGCCCCATGCTGTGCAAGGATCCAACCATCGAGCGGAATTCTTCGACACGGTTCGCTCCTTCAGGGTTCGTGGCGTACGAACCTTCCGGAGCCATGAAATGGAAGGGGTCGTACCCCCAGTTGAATCCGTCTTCATCACCGTGGGCAGTAACGCACTCTTGTTGTTTGCTGGAAGCTGCCGGCAGCGACTTCAGATCACAGTCCGTCTCAACACGTTGTGACTGTTCCTCCTCAATGGTGGCGATATCAAAACTTGGCAGCAGGTGAACGGTAGTCAGGCCAGCCTCGGAAAGCTGTTTGAGCTGTTTACTCCCGGCCCCATTTGCTCCAAACGCTCCGTAGCGGCCCCGCTGATTCTCGGGCACCGAAGCATCTGAAATCGAGAAGTCACGGATCTGCAGTTCATAGATGCTGCGGTCCACGTCCTTTTCGACGTTTTTGGCTTTGGCCTTACGCCACTGTTTTGGCTGGTGGTGAGGGTCTTCCAAGCTCACCGCGACCGAGTGGGTGGAATTAGTGGTCAACGCAACCGAATATGGATCGGTAACAATATTCGTTTCGATCTTGCCCGTTTCAGAGACAAAGACCTGAACTTCCCACCGGTACTTCGCCTCAGCCATCTGAGGTTTACCCTTTACCGTCCACACACCGCTGTCCTTCGAATAGCTAGCAGCGTATCGTGCAGTCTTCTCCTTCTTGTCAGTAATCAGCAGTGTTGTTTTTTGGGCCGTGGGTGCCCAGAGCCTAAAGGTAGGGCGTTTTCCGGTGAAGCTCACGCCGAGTTCTACATCGTCAAGCGCCTTGGCATAGAGATCATCAATGACACCAGCACTCTGAACTCCGGTGAAGGCGGTGAGTTTCTGGGTATCCCCTTCGCCATCAAATCGTGCCAATGCCAGTTGTGAACGCAATGCAGAGGCTACGTCTTCGCGATCTAGCTCAACACGCAAGGCACGGTAGTCGGCAAGGTGTGGGAACTTCTTGCGTTGTTCGGCACTCAACCCACCAATAATTTCTTTGAGCTCGATTGGCTTCGCACCGGAGATCTCTTCTCCCTCCAATTTCAAGCTGGCGTCCTTTGAAGCGTAGAGGGCATAGTTTTCACCAGTGCCTAGATCACGAGGAATCGCTAGGGTGTCAGCGGAAATCCACTGCGCTTTCATTTGACCAACGCCGGCGACTGTTTGGGTGTCAGAACCAATCTGCAACAGGTGAGTCTTCGAGTCGTAGCTGAAGCTCACTGGCTTTCCTTCGGTTACCGAAAGACTGTAGTTAGCACCTCCGGCGGCACCGTCAACGCCATAATTTTCGTCCCACCCGAAGTTGTGTGACACCTTAAATTCGTAGGTACCAGCCGGAATCTTCTCCGTAGTGAATTCGTAGGTACCGTCAGCATCAGCGTCCGCCATTAAAGTAGCGAGACAGGTTGGATCCCAGTCGGATTTACAGCCCAATTCGTCTTGAAAACTTCCCGGTAAGGTGATCATCGGACCCTGTTGATCGCTTTGTGCGATGTTGTTGCGGGGATCGAAGAAGAACTTGACGGTCCCACCTTCGTGAGAATATTTAAGGTTGTCACCACCGGCAATACCACCAGCGCCGTAGTTCAGATCCCATGATCCGTTGATGGCTACCTTGTATTCATAGTCCCCTGCTGGGACATCGAATTCACCAGAATAGACCCCGCCAGGCTGTTCAGTGAGTTTGGCTGCCTCGCAGGCCGGATCCCAGTCGGTGACACAACCCATTTCGGTGTTATGGCTTCCCGGCACGGTGACCATGGAGATATCCGATTCAGCCGGTTTTTCCTTCGCAAACCCGGAAACGTCGTTGCCCACGGAAGCATAGGTGGAAGCGGCGCTGTGTTCTCCTGCGGCATTGGTACTCACGGCACGATATTCCACCAAGGTGCCTTGTGGTAGCGATGAAACGTCGTGGAAGACTCGTGGGGTGTGGTCTTCTGCCACGCCCAGTAGGTGCCACTTCTCGGTGCCCACTTCACGCCACGACATGCTTGTTTCAGCCCACGCCTGTTCGCCTAAATCCACGGATACGGGTGTTACGCCGCTGAGCCCGGCCCCAGATTTTGGAGCGGAAATCTCAGGTGTGAAGGCAGCACTATCTACGTTCTTGTCAGCTTTATAAACCACTGCAGATAGCGCTGGCACCGTCACGTTGAGTTTCCCGTCCGCAGCACTGCTGAGTTTGTCTTCGGCGCCATAGAGCGCTGAGTAGGTTGCGTCGGAGGTCAGAGTCGACAACTCAACATCAGCGGATTCTTCCGAGTTGTTCAGGGCCACCAGGTATTCGGTTTTCTCGTCACGGTCCACACGCGAGAATGCATAGACTCCCTTGGAATCTTGGGCGTATAGCTCTACTTGTGCCCCGCCCTTCAGCGCTTTGTTTGATTCGCGAAGTTTAGAGAGGGCCGCGATGTGCTGGTACAACGGAGAATCACTGTCATAACGATCTTGGGTTCCGAGCTTTTCTCCGGTAATCAATTCTTGGTTCTGATAGTCCGAGACTTGAGAAGCGAACAGTGATTGGCGAGAATCCTTGTCTCCACCGGTGCCTGCAAATCCTTGTTCGTCACCGTAGTAAACCACCGGCTGGCCACGGGTCAGGAACATCAGTTCATGGGCCAGTTCATCACGTTTGAGTTTCTGATTGCTGTTGTTCAGGAAGTACCCAATGCGCCCCATATCGTGATTGCCAAGGAAAGTTGGTAGAGCATCAGCTGAGGTGTTTGCCGTGGTGTAGTAGTCATCCGCCGAGAACAGCGTGCTTAGCGTTTTGGCTGAATTTCCTCCCGCGAAACCGGCAGCAGCAGATTGGAACGTGAAATCAAGGACGGAATTCATTTCCGTCTTACGCACGTAGGGCGAAAGCTTCTTTGCATCGGCATCATAAACTTCGCCAAACATGAAGAAGTCGTCTTTACCCTGGGCTCGTGCATAGTCCTGAACTTGTTTGGTCCATTGTTCCCAGAATTCAAAATTCACATGTTTTGCGGTGTCGATGCGGAAGCCATCAATTCCGAAGTCCACCCAGTTCTTGTAGACCTCTGCGAAACCGTTGACTACCTTAGGATTTTCGGTCATGAGGTCATCAAGCCCCTGAAAATCGCCATAGGTGACCGACTCACCTTCCCAGGTTGAGTCCCCGCGGTTGTGATAGAGCGTTGGATCATTGAGCCAGTCGGGGACCTTCTTGACTTGGTCAGAAACAACCGGGGTATAAGGGAAGGAACTGGAAGCGTCTAGCTCTGGGAAGGTATCACTGCCTGCGTAGTCCGCCGGGTCAAAGGCTTGACCCTGAGCATCCTTATAGGGAAGGGAAGACTGCTCAACGTAGGAATACTTCTTTTCCTTATTGTCGATGAGATCCGCGGTATGGTTCACGATGATGTCGAAATACACCTTGATGCCACGCTTGTGGGCGTCATCAATCAGTTCGGAGAGTTCTTCATTGGTGCCTAGATGTGGGTCGATCTGAGTGAAATCGGTGACCCAATAGCCGTGATATCCGGCGCTGGCATCATCACCACTACCCTGAACCGGCATGTTCTTAAAACTGGGCGTGAGCCAGATGGCGCTGGTGCCAAGGCCCTGAATGTAGTCGAGCTTGGAGTGTAAGCCTGCGATATCACCGCCTTCATAGAATCCTTTGTTCGTCGGATCAAACCCGGTGGTTAGTCGATCACCTTCCAAACCGCCGGTGTCGTTAGCCGTTGAGCCATTGGCAAAGCGGTCTGTCATGACGAAATAGAATTGCTCACCAGAACCGGCTTGCCTGACCGGCGCAGCGACCAATTCGGCATCAGTATCTGAATATTCTCCGCGAAGGTCCAGCGGCACAACTTGTGTCAGCCCAGTGGCCGTATCAAAGGTGAAGCGCAATCGGCTATCCGCACTCAGGGCTAGGGGAATGTTCTCTTCTCCCCCATCCAGTCCATAAGACGTGTCAAAGCTTTTGTTCAACGCTACTTTGTATTCATAGTTCCCCGCCGGAACTTCCACTTCCAGGCTGTATTGCCCTTCCTGGTCCGTGGATTGCAGGCTGGTAGCTTCACAGTCAGCCATCCAGTCAGCGGAACATCCCAACAACGACTGAAAAGAACCGGCCAGAGTCACAGAAGTTTCATCTGCCACGGCGGGAATACTAGCCAGGGGTGCCATGGGTGCGAGCGCCAGCATCGGGGTTGCGGCCAAGGCGGTGACCCAACGACGCCAACTACGTTTATGAAGGTATGGTGGCAGTGGCTGACTGCGCACGGAGGAAGCAGCGCTTTTGCTGTTCACGAAATGCTCCATTGAATTCGAAGGTGCGAGCGGCAAGCCATAAGAGCTGACTCGCCAGTGATTCAGCCCACACTACTGAGCGAATTCCATCAAGTGCAAGCGTTTCCAACATTTACACTCGGATGCAGGGAAAACATCAAACTTTTCAGTATTTTTCCAACTTTTTACATAGGAAACGTTTGCACAATGCGGCACAAAAGTCTCCAATTCCCATTGTCCGGTCAGGTCGGCAACCCCACTACAAAAAGAACCTCCAGACAGCTTTTGGCTGTCTGGAGGTTCTTTTGTGTACTAGTTCTTAACGTCCGCCGGTAGCAGGGCTTGATGCACGACGTGGTCCACGTGAGCGACCACCTGCGGCACCTGCAGCATTGCGGCCTCCGGATCGTGCTGAGCGTGAAGAGTTCGACGGACGCTCGCCATTGGATCCACGAGCCGAACGGCTTGGACGCTCAGCGTTAGCACCGCGTGATTCGCGTGCTGGACGCTCCGACTGGTTCGATGCACCGGAACGATCTGAACGGCGACGGTCTCCACCGCGGCCCTGTGCCTCACCGGCAGGCTTCCCACCAAGGGCATTTCGTCCGCCGCCACGTCCACCGCGTGCGTTTGAAGATTCTCCAGCAGGCTTCTTCTTCGCTGGGTTACGCTTCTGCTGCACTGGAGCAACGTAAGGAACGTGCTCAGCAACTTCGCCAACAACCTTGGCAACAACAGGCGAGTCAAGGGTGACCTTTTCAAAAGGAACTTTGAGGCCGGCCTGCTTCAGCAGCGAAGCGACGTCGCCCTGCTGGTCTGGGGTGCAGATGGTCACGACGGTTCCATCCGAGCCCGCGCGAGCGGTACGACCCGAACGGTGGGTGTAGGCCTTGTGCTCTGCTGGTGGATCAATGTGGACGACCAGTTCCACGCCATCAACGTGCACGCCGCGAGCGGCAACGTCGGTTGCGACAAGCACCTTCGCTTCGCCTGAGGCAAAAGCCGCGAGGTTGCGGTCACGAGCATTCTGCGACAGGTTGCCGTGCAGGTCCACTGCTGGAACGCCTGCCTTGGACAGGGTGACAGCCATCTTCTTGGCGTGGTGCTTGGTGCGCATGAACATGATGCGGCGGCCGGTGCCTTGGGCCAGGACGCGGATCAGGTCCTTCTTATCATCGTTGCCGATGACGAAGACGTGGTGCTCCATGGTGTTCACAGCGGCCTTGGGCGCATCCACCGAGTGAATGGTCGGGTGGCTCAGGTAGCGCTTGACTACCTTGTCCACGCCGTTATCCAAGGTAGCAGAGAACAGCATGTGCTGGATGCCGGTTGGCATGCGGTCCATGATGCGGCGAACCACAGGCAGGAAGCCCATGTCCGCCATGTGGTCGGCTTCATCCAGCACGGAGATTTCCAGCTGGGAAAGGTCCACGACCTTCTGCTTGATCAGGTCATCCAGGCGGCCCGGGCAGGCGATGACAATGTCCACGCCCTCGTTCATGGCCTTTTCCTGGCGGCTCTGGGCCACGCCACCGTAGATCACGGTGGTGCGCAGGCCTGCAGCCTTTGCCAGCGGGTCAACGGTCTTGGCGATCTGGGTCGCCAGTTCGCGGGTTGGAGCCATGATCAGCGCGCGTGGGAAACGGGCCTTGCGGCGCTGTGGGCGATCTGCCAGTCGAGCTACCAGGGGCAGCGAGAAGGCCAAGGTCTTGCCAGAGCCGGTCTGGCCACGGCCAAGGACGTCGCCGCCGGCCAAGGTCGAAGGCAAAGTGGCTTCCTGGATCGGGAAGGCGGCTTCGATTCCGCTGGCGGCAAGGACCTTCGACAGGTATTCGGGCACGCCGAGGGCGCTAAAAGTTACGGACATATTCAAACTTTCTCTCTGATTCGCACGCCTGCTTCAGGCGTTGGGTTTCGCCGAGCCAGGAGGAAGTCCGCAACGTGCAAGGCCAAGGAAGGCCTGCTGCCAAAAGTGGACCGGCGGAGGTTTTCCGGGCGATTCACAGGAGGGGAAATCTAAACTGTCGACGCATACGCCACAGAATTTTCCGGTGACGCACAAGTATCCATACTACAGTGCAAAAGCGGGGCCCGTCTGTGAGCGGCCCCGCTTTGCGCTTCTGCCCCGGGAGACGTTCACCACTAGGGGTCCCGGGATATGCAGCTGCACCGCCTAGTTCAGCTCGAATTCCTTCTTCGCCAATTTCGAGGGCCACCAGACCTTTGGTCCGATTTGTTCAACCAAAGCCGGCACCAGCAGGCTTCGCACGACGAAGGTATCCAGGAGCACGCCGAAGGCCACGATGAAGCCCAGCTGGCCCAGGAACATGATTGGCACCACACCCAGTGCGGCGAAGGTAGCGGCAAGCACTACGCCGGCAGAGGTAATCACACCGCCGGTGACCTTCAATCCCACACGCATGCCCTCACGGGTTCCGCGCTTCAAGGATTCCTCGCGCACACGGGTCATCAAGAAGATGTTGTAGTCAACGCCCAGCGCCACCAGGAAGACGAAGCCGAACAGCGGCACGGACGGATCGGCACCCACGTACCCGAAGACGTTGTTGAAGACCAGTGCACTGACACCCATCGCAGTGCCGTAGGACAGTACGGTGGTCAGGATCAGCAGCACCGGAGCCAGAACGGAACGCAACAGCAGCATCAAGATCAGCAAAATAGCCAGGAGGGTAATCGGAATGATCTTGAACAGGTCCGCGATGGCAGTCTCATTGGTATCGAGCTGGGTCGCAGTGGTACCGCCGACCAGCGCCTCCGCGTCGACCGCATGCATCTGCTCGCGCAGCTTGACCACGGTCTGCTTGGCGGCATCCGAGTCGGCTGCATCGGCCAGCGTCACCGACATCAGGTTGCGGCCTTCGACGCTCAATGGCTCGGCACCGCGGGCGGCCATGGCCGGTCCGCCATCTTCAGCCTGCAAGTAGGCCGAGTCCACGCCGGTGACATCAACGGCCTTTTCCAGGGCCGTCTGCGCTTGGGCTTCATCGACGATCACCGTGGCCGGGGATCCCGAGCCGCCAGGGAAGTGCTCGCCAAGGGCGATCTGCCCGTCACGCGACTCCGAACCGCCCACCACGAGCTCGCTCTGCGGCACGCCATGGGCCTTGAGCTGGGTCATGCCCAGCGCTCCCACGGCGAGCACCAGTGCGGTGATGATCCAGATCGGACGCGGATGGCTGGCTACGAACCGCGCAATGCGGCCCCAGAGGCCTTCCTTCTCCTGGCCTTGGGCATCCACGGCCGCCGGCTTTGGCGGGAAGGGCCAGTAGGCGGCCCGTCCCAGCAAGCCAAGCACCGCTGGCAGGAAGGTCAACGCGGCAATGATCGAGAAGATGATGCCCGAGGCGCCAATTGGGCCCAGCGCCTTATTGGAGTTCAAATTGGAGAACAGCAGGCACAGCAGGCCCACGGTCACGGTGCCGCCCGAAGCGACAATCGGTTCCACCGAGCCTTTCCATGCGGAAGCCACGGCCTGCCACTTGTCTTGGCCGGCAATGAGCGCTTCCTTGTGCCGGGCCACGAAGAGCAGCGAGTAGTCGGTCGCCGCGCCGATGACAAGGATGGACAAGATGCCCTGGGCCTGGCCGTCGAGGCGGATCCAGCCTTCGGATGCCATGAAATACACCGCGACGATTGCCGCGCACAGCGCCACGACCGAGGTGAACAGCACCGTGAAGGGAAGCAGGATCGAGCGGTAGACCAGCAGCAGGATCACCAGCACTGCGGCCAGGGCCACGCCCAGCAGCACGCCGTCGATGCCGCCGAAGGCCTCGACCAAATCGGCGCTGAAGCCTGCCGGTCCGGTGACATAGGCGGTGGTGCCATCGGGCTTCTCGGCGGCCAGGAGCGAACGCAGCTCTTCGACTCCGGCATCGGCCTTCACCTCGCCGGAGACCGGGACAATGAATTCAGCGGCCTTGCCGTCTTCGGAGAGGAAGGGTCCGGTGATTTGCCCGTCCAGATGCGTGAAGTCCTTCAGCGCCTCACCGATCCGTCCAGCAGTTCCCTTGCTGACCTCGCCATCGCTGGTGAGCAGGACGACTGCTGGGATTGCTTCGGTGGAGCGGAATTTGTTCTGCCATTCCAGGGCTTCGGTGGCTTCGGCGGTGGCCGGGAGGAATGAGGTCTGGTCGTTGGTCTGGACCTCGGAAAGCTTGCCGAAGGTCGGGCCGCCGATTCCGGCGACACCCAGCCAAAGGATGATCAGCAGGGCGTAGATTCCTGCCCTGATGCCAACACCCTTTTTATCCAATCGCTTCTTGCTCGATGGTTGGTCGGTTTTCGCTACATGCGCCACTGATCCGTCCTCACTCGTGATTGCTGGCGGTGGATCGAATGGCGATCCAGAATGCAATACTACAAGACTTACTTCCATCATGGAAATACTTCCCAGGCTATTAAATGCTTTTCCGACTAGGATTGCGCTTATGAGCGCAAGAGAACAGCACAGCTTGGTCATGCTCCTGCAAGAATTCGGCCAAGCCTCAGACCGCTACGTTGAGTCCACCGGAGCACTTTACGGAACGCACCGCACGGATATGAATGCGCTGTCCATCATCATGAAGTACGAGCAACGCAGCCTTCTGCCTTCCCCGCGCGACCTGAGCCGCGACCTGCAACTGAGTTCTCCGGCGACCACCGCCATGCTCGACCGCCTGGAAAAACTGGGAATGATCGAGCGCCAGCGCTCGGACCGGGATCGCCGTGTCATCCGCATCGCCATGACCCCCAAGGCCCGCGGCAAGGGCATGGAAATGTTCATGCCGCTAGGTGCCAAAATGCGGGAAGTGATCAGCCACTACGATGAGCAGCAGCTGCAGGTCATAGCCCGCTTCATGGCAGAAGCCGTCGCCGGCGTGGACAGCGCGCGCGAAGAAGTCGTAACACAGCAGGCAACGAATCCAGCCAAGAGCGCGAGGGACACTAGCCTTAAGCAGTGACCCTTTCACTCTGGATATCCCTTCTCAGCGCCTGCATCGTCATCAGCTTCACTCCCGGCGCCGGAGCCATCAACACCATGAGCAATTCGATGCGCCAGGGCTGGCGCGCCTCAATTTGGGGCGTGCTCGGGCAGCAAATCGCCTTGCTGATCCACGTGGTCATTGTTGCCGCCGGAGTTGGGCTGCTCGTGGCCAGCTCGCCGTTGCTGTTCGCCATCATCCGCTACGCAGGTGCGGCCTATCTGGTGTATCTGGGTATCCGCATGCTGCTCTCCAAGCCGGAGGTCGCCTCCGACGGAACCAGCACCGGGCACCGCCTGACCCGCTGGGCCATGCTCAACCGGGGCATCCTGGTCAACCTGCTCAATCCGAAGGCCATCGTTTTCTTCTTGGCTTTCACCCCGCAGTTCATCCGCACCGATCAGCCGCTCCTAGCCCAATACGCCATCTTCATCGGCACGGTCATAGTGGTGGACATCGCTGTGATGTTCTTCTTCTTTGCCGGCACGGCCCGCACCTTCCAGCGCTTCACCGCCACTTACCGCGGCGCCAAGCTGCTGAACATCCTCTTCGGAGTGCTGTTCATCCTGGTCGCTGCGCTTCTGCTGCTAATGCACTAATATTCTTCTCCGATTTTTGGCCTTCAATCCCTAGCCATGAACCAATTCCGGGGCCAATTTCCGAATCGTTGCCGATTTGTTGCCGGGAAACGGGCGCGTAGCTATCGATCGAATCGCCTTGTGCCCATAGACTGATGCCATGTTCCGGATAATGATCGTGTGCACGGGAAATATCTGCCGTTCGCCTATGGCCGAGTACATGCTCAAGAATGCCCTCAAGGACGCCGAGGTCTCGCAGGTTGAGGTCATATCGCGAGCCATCACCGACGGTGAAGTCGGCAAGCGCATCGATGAGCGTGCTGCCAGTACTTTGCGCAGCCATGGACTTGATGCATCTGAGCACATTGCCGCCCAGATCGACTCCGACGAAATCGCCAAAATGGATCTCGTACTGGCGACGGACACCGACCACTTCGAGGAACTCGTTCCCGAATTGGCCGAAATCGATCCGAGCGAACGTCCGCAGCTGCGGATGTTCCGTTCCTTTGATCCCGGAACCGCGAGCTCCCCACACGACCAGCAGGGCATCTATGACCCTTGGTACGGTGATGCCGGAGATTTCCGCGAGACCTGGAAACTCATTTCTGCTTCCCTGCCTGCCCTTGTAGATTACGTGCGGAGTAATATCGCCTCTCGTGGAAACCGCTAGACCAACACTGATTGCCGTTGACGGGCGTTCCGGATCCGGCAAAAGCACTTTTGCAACAGACCTAGCGAAATACTTGGAAGCCACCGCCTCCGTAGCTATTTTGCGCCTCGAAGAGCTCTACCATGGTTGGGACGGGCTGCATCGGTCCTTCGAGCTCTACAACCGGATCCTGCCGCAGCTCGCAGCAGGGAAGACGATTGCCTACCCGACCTGGGATTGGGTCGCGGGTGCCCTTGGCGCATCCAAAAACTTCACTCCTGCCGAGGTAGTGATCATCGAAGGCGTAGGAGCGATCCATTCCGAAGCCCGAGAATTCCTCGACATCGGGATCTGGCTGGAAGCTCCGGAAAACTGCCGCCGTGACCGGGCGCTGGCACGCGACGGACAGACCTACCGTCCGTACTGGGAGATGTGGGCCGAGCAAGAAGAGCGGTACCTGCAGGCCCATCAGCCGAACACCGCAGCCGCCCTCCTCATTGATACCGCTGGCGACCAGGACCCCATGGAGATCTGGGCACGTTCCAGCCGTTACCTGCCGGCCATGATGCGCCCGCTTTCCATCCGATCCGACCAGTCCCCCATCGCCCCGGCCTTCCGCCAGAGCTATGTGGCGCCAGCCGATACGGCGTCACTCTTCGAGGAACTGACCGCGTCCCTTCCGCATGCCGCATTATTGGAATCAACAAGCCACAAGTTCAGCGACCCGTTGGGTCGCAACCGCTATTCGGTGATCGCGCTTTCGGCCGCAGAACAGCCGCCGGTACTGAGCGCCACCCGCCACGGCACCACCATCAGCCTGCCCGGAGCGCAAGTACGGCTGGGCGAGGATTTCTTCCGCGCGCTGGCTGGCCTCTGGCCTGCCGGAACCACCGCTAAAGCCAGTTACCCGCTTCCGGCATGGGTGGGGTACCTCGGTTATGAGCTGAAACGCGAGGTCGGCGCCGCGGATCTGCAGGCAGTCGTTGAGCCCGGACGGGTGCGCCCCGATGCCCAGTTCTTTGCGCCGGATACCGTGGTGGTCATTGACCATCAAGAAGATCAGATGCATCTGCACAGCATCGCCGAACCGGCAGCAGCACTGAGCATCCTGCTGGGCAATCCGCCAGAACTGCGTTCCCGCCACCCATTGCCTGTCCCGGAATTCAGCTGCGCGGATACCGAAGCCGGTTACAAGCGCAAGATACGCCACGCCCAGCGGGAGATCTATGAAGGCAACACCTACGAAGTTTGCCTGACCACCGAACTGACGGCCCATGCCGAAGAGTTCGATCCGTTCGAGGCCTACTGCCGAATGCGCCGCTCCAGCCCAGCACCGTTTGCCCACTACCTGCGTTTCACTGATTTGCAAATCGCCAGCATTTCACCGGAACGGTTCCTCGCGCTGTCCAAGGACGGGCAGTTGCGGGCCGAGCCGATCAAGGGCACCCGACCGCGTGGCGAGAATGAAGAATCAGATCTTGCGTTGAAGCACGACCTGGCCACCCATCCCAAGGACCGGGCTGAGAACATCATGATCGTTGACCTGTTGCGCAACGACCTGTCGCACCATTCGGTTCCCGGTTCGGTGAGGGTTGCCCGGCTGTGCGCGGTGGAATCCTATGCAACAGTGCACCAGATGGTCTCGACCATCGACGCCACGTTGTCCTCCCCGCAACTGGCCGCCGAAGCCCTGCGTGAAGCTTTCCCGCCGGGTTCCATGACCGGTGCGCCGAAGCTTTCCACGATGAATATCTTGGATGAACTTGAAGAGCACCGTGCCCGCGGGCTGTATTCCGGTGCCGTGGGGTATCTGGGTGCTGATGGTGCCGCCGATTTCTCCGTGGTGATCCGAACCCTGGTGTGCGACCGGCTGGCTGACCGGTCGTGGCGGTTGAGCTTGGGCTTGGGAGGGGCAATTACCGCTGATTCGGTGCCCGCTGAAGAGTGGGAAGAGGTCATCACCAAATCCCGCGGCGTGCTTCAAGCACTGGGCGCCAGCTTCCCGGAAGAAGCTTAAGCGAACTGCTTCACTGCAACGTGGCCGTCAGGCGCGCCACGTTGTCGATCCAGCGCTGCATGCGTGGACGGCGGCGCCACTGGGAGAGAGCGATTTCCGAGGAAATCTCACGGTAGTGGTTCTGCACCTGGTTGACCGCATCGACCATTTCCTTGCCCAGCAGCATCACGGAAATTTCCATGTTCAAGCTGAACGAGCGCATATCCATATTCGAGGATCCCACCACGGCCACATCGTTATCAACGGTGAAGCACTTGGTGTGCAGCACCATCGGTGCCGGGTAGCGGTGGATGCGCACGCCGGCTTCCAGCAGCTGCTGGTAGTAGGACTGCTGGGCGTGGTGCACCAGGAACTGGTCGCCCTCTTCGCAAACATACAATTCCACTTCAACCCCGCGCTGGGCGGCAGTGGTGATGGCATAGAGCAGCGAATCGTCGGGAACGAAGTAAGGGCTGGTGATTTCCAAGCGTTCGGAGGCCGAATAGATCAGTGTATTGAATAGCCGGAGGTTGTTCTCGGTACCATATCCGGGGCCGCTGGGCAGCAGCTGCGCCAGGGTGGAGCCGGGACGTTCCTCATAGGCCAGCGGGTGGCGGGCCTCGGTCATATCCATCAGCACTTCTTGGTCGTCGTCCTCTTGCCACCAGTCGGTAGCGAAAGTGACGTCCAGGCTGCGCACCAGCGGGCCTTCGACACGCAACATCATTTCAACCCATTCGCGGCCTACCTTATGGGAGGACTCGCGCTTGTAGCCAGGTTCAATCAGGTTCTGGCTTCCGGTGAAGGCTACCTCGCCATCAACAACGAGGATCTTGCGGTGGTTGCGCAGATCCGGGCGGCGCCAACGACGGCCAATCAGGTCGATGGGCAGCATTGGGCGCCAGTTGATATTGGATTTCTTCAGGCGCTTCTTGAAATCCTGGTAGCCCTTGACGCGCAAGGTTCCCAAGTGGTCGAAGAGCAGGCGAACGTGCACGCCACGATCCGCTGCTGCTTCCAGTGCATCGAGTACCGGTCCAACATAATCCGGGTCATCGCCCATGATGTAGAACTGGATGTGCACATAGCGGGTGGCGTTATCGATTTCCTTGCGCATGGCATCGAGCGAGGCACGGTAATCGGAGATGACCTCTACCTGGTTGCCGCCTTCCAGCGGCATGGCGCCAAGATTGCGGTTGAGCATGACCGCCGATTCGACCCATTCTTCCTGGGAATGGAACTCTTCGGGCAGCTGCATGTGGCTAGTGGCCTTCATGATTTCATCGTGCGCACGCCGCTGCTTCTCCAAGCGGCGACGCGACAGGCGCGGGTTGGCAAAAAGCCAGTATGCGACAAGTCCCACAACGGGCAGGAAGAAGATAGCCAATAGCCATGCCATGGCGGTGGTGGGGCGCCGGTTGCCCGGAACGATGCCGATCATGAAGTAGCGAACCGCTAACTCTATTGCGACCAGCACGCTCCAAAGAACGCCGCCAATCTGCAAGAAGACTTCATTACTTGGCCACACTCAGGCACCCCCTTGGCTACGCCCCTCGAACTTGGCATTTTCGGGCTCTGATCTGTGATGTACAGGCCATAATCCTTCGCTTAGCTTATCGAACATTGCCAGACTTGTCTGAATCTCCGCCCGCAGAAATCACGCAGAAGACGCTGGGGTTCGATAATCTGTCTTTATGAGCTCACTTGTATTCTTGGATCCGGCCTATCCCGCTGGTCGTCTTGCAGACATCACTGCACCGCAACTTCTGGTCACTGCACAGGGAGTAACGCGAGGTGATGGCATCTTTGAATCGATGCTCTACACCAACCAGGCCGTACGCAAATTCGAAGCGCACTTGGCACGTTTGGCGACCTCCGCTGAAGTAGCCGATTTGGCCATTCCCGATGCCCGTAGCTGGTTTGCCGCGGTAGATACCGCTGTGGCCGATTTCGATGCCACCGGCGGCGCTGAAGAAGCCGTGGTCAAGCTGGTCGCAGCGCGCGGCGAGCACGATAGTGATCCTGCCATTTGCTGGGTCACCGTTACTCCTGCCCCGGCTTTGGGCAAGGAGCAGCGTGAAACCGGTGTGGATGTCCTGCTGCTGGATCGCGGCTACGACTCGAAGCTGGCCGAACGCGCGCCATGGCTCATGATGGGCGCCAAGACCCTTTCCTACTCGATCAACATGGCGGCCCTGCGCTATGCGCACAAGCACGGCGCCCATGATGTCATCTTCACCTCCGCTGACGGGATCATCCTGGAAGCTCCAACCTCGACCGTGCTGGTAGCCCAGCGCGATGGCGAAACCAAGCGGCTGCTCACCCCGATGCTTGAAACCGGCATCCTGCCAGGCACCACGCAAAGCGCGATCTTCGACGCGGCAGCCCAGGATGGCTGGGAGCTGGGCTATGGCCCGCTGCGCCCAGAAGACCTGTACCAGGCCGATGGCGTGTGGTTGGTTTCCTCAATCCGCCTGCTCACCCCGGTGCGCACCATCGATGCCAAGCCGGTTCGCCTGGACGCTGAGCTCCATGAAGAGCTCAGCGCCCTGAGCGAAGCAATCCGCTAGGACCACACCAAGTTGTAGGTCCCGGCCAGCACGGCCGCAGTCATGGCGGCCGTGCCAAACAGGATTCCGGTGGCCAGCACCATGCCATCACGCCAGGTGAAGGTGGCCGTACGAATCCATGTGCGCTTGGCCGTGCCAAACCCCTTGGCCTCCATCGTGGTTGCCAGCCGTCCGGCGCGGCGAATCGCTTGCACCAGCAAGGCCAGCACCTGGCCGAGGGTTGCCTTCAGGCGTTGGCCCAAGCTGCCGAAGTTTCCGACACCGCGAGCGCGCCGGGCCAGGGTGAGCGTGGTGAATTCTTCCACCATCAACCCGAGCAACCGCATGCCGGCCAAAGCTCCGAGCACGAACCGGTGGGGTACCTTCAGCTGCTGCGACAGCGCCCCGCCCAAATCGCTTGGATTCGTGGTGGCCAGCAGCAAGATGCACGGGATGGCCAGCGCGAAAGCGCGCAGTCCGGTGGCAATGCCACCGGCCACCGATCCCTCAGTGATGCTGAAGGCGCCGAATTGGGCGTACACCATGCCGCTGTCCTGGCCCACCAGGGCAATGCCCCACGCTGCAAGGATTCCGGCGATCAGCAGTGGCCACGCACGCTTGAGGAATTTCACGGGGCTCAGCCCTGCCAGCGGGAAGAACACCACGGTCCCCACGATAATCACCAGCGCCGAAACCCAGTCCAAGGTGGTAATCAACGGCAGTGTTGCCGCGGCCACCGCACCCAGCTTGGCCAGCGGATTGATCTTCGCCAACCAGCTATGCCCTACCGGCGCATCAAGCACCGGCCCCTGGCGCGGGATATCGGCTTCCGGGTTGCCGGCAGTGAGCACCAAGTCCCTTGCCTTCAGCACCGAGGCAAAGTGATCGTCGTGGGTGACAGCAATGATCGCGGTGCCCTGCTGCAATTCCTCGACCAGCAGCCCAGTCAGTTCCCTCCACGTGTTCGCATCCTGCCCGAAGGTCGGTTCGTCGAGGATCAATACCTCTGGGGATGCGGCCAAAACGGTGGCCACGGACAAGCGGCGCTTCTCTCCCCCGGAGAGGGTGAACGGGTTCGCTTCAGCCAAATGCGTCAGGCCCAGGCGTTCCAGCAACTCATCTACGCGCGCTTGGACCTGGGCAGGTTCATACTTCGGCACATCGGCGCTGCTGGCCTGCGCGCGGCTGGGAGCGAAAGCCAGCTCTTCCCGAACGCTCTGGGTCACGAATTGGTGTTCGGGTTCCTGGAAGACCGAACCGATCCGCCCGATCAGTGCACCGGCTTTCCAGGCAAACGGGGATTTGCCCAGACCGTCGGCCAGTTGCGCGGTGGCCGCCAACTCGCCGTTGGCCGGGGCGAGCAATCCGCCCAGGGTCAGGGCCAGAGTCGACTTTCCAGCGCCATTCTCGCCGCGAATCACCGTCGCGGTGCCCGCTTGCACGTTCACGTCCACCGCTTGGGTGCGCGGTGCCGTGGCGGTGCGGGCGGATACCAGCTGCCGCGCTTCCAAGAGCGTGTCGCCGGCACTATTCGTTGCCGGAGCCACCTGCGGAAAATATCCCGGAACCCACAGCCCGGCAGCAGCCAGCTCCTCGCGCACCGATTCGTCGGTGTACAGCCGCTGCGGATCCAGATCGTGCGCGACTCCCCCACCTGGTTGCAGCACGATGACCCGGTCCACATGCTGCGCCCAGGCTTCAATCCGATGTTCCACGACTACCAGCGTGGCACCAGAAATCCGGGCGGCGTTCAGCACCGCGTCGCGCAAGAGCTCAATGCTTTGCGGGTCCACATTGGCCGTCGGTTCATCGAGCAGCATGAGGCTCGGTTCCATGGCCAGAATGCCAGCCAAAGCCAACCGCTGTTTCTGCCCGCCGGAGAGTTGCTGCGTGCGGTGCTCGAAAGACAGCGCGCCCAGTCCCACCGCGTCCAGCGCTTCGGGGATCCGCTGGCGAATCAGCTCGGGATCCATCCCGAGGTTCTCCGCGCCAAAGGCCACATCATCGGCGACCCTGCTTTGCACGACCTGGGTTTCCGGATCTTGCTGCATCAAGCCCACCGGATGGCTCCGGATAAAGGCATCGCTGCCATCTATGAGGAGCCGGCCGGCGACCTGCTCGGCCTCATCCACTTCCAGCAACCCGGCCATCGCATGCAGCAGGGTTGACTTGCCGGCGCCCGATGGACCGACCAGCAGCACCTTTTCACCGGCGTGGATCTGAAGATCCAGTCCCGAGATGGCAGGGTTCTGCCGGTCGGAGTGCTGCCAGCCGAAACCTGTTGCGGTGATTGCGGCACCGCGCTGGGTCAGTGAGGCTGCACCAGAGCTGGCAAAGGAACTCATTTTGCGCTTTCCAGGTGCGCACGCCGGCTCGCCAGGGCACTCAAAGCACCGGTCTTCGCCAGTCCGCGCGTGGCCAGCCAGGACAGCAGCCCTGCTACGACTACGCCGGAAACGCCGGTGGCGATCACGTGGAAGATCTTCATTCCGGCGGTGTACTCAACGTAGTAGGCCAGGATGTATGCCTCGGAAATGCCGGCGAACAAACCGGCGAACAAGCCTGCCAGCAGCGCCACGCCCAGGTTCCACTTGCGGTAGCGGAATGCTGCGAAGACCAGTTCTGCGCCCAGTCCCTGGACCAGGCCGGAGATCAGTACGGTCAAGCCGTAGTGCGAGCCGAGCAGCGCTTCAACTACGGCGGCCAGTAGCTCGCAGTAGATTGCAGCGCCTGGCTTGCGGATGATCAGTGCGCCGAGCACCGCGGGAAATAGCCACATGCCGGTGAGCAGCGCGGTGGCTGGCGGGAAAGCTGCAAAGGCGAGCGAGAACAGCCCATAGCCGGCACTCCAAGCCCAGAAAATGACCCCGGATGCGACGGCGATCACCGAGGCGACGACGATATCAACTACACGCCAGCCGGTACGCTGCTTCGAAACTGTTTCGTTCATTGTTGGTCCTCCTGTGGAAAGGAGGGGAGATGGACGGAATGAGGGCATACTGCCGCGCCTATCCGCATCCGAGATGCTCGACTTCCTTCGCCGGTACTAGCCGGGGCAGGTTCGAGGGTCTGCGATCTATCGCACTCTCAGCGTCTTGCGACTTTTTAAAAGTCTGACGCTCCCCTGTCGGAATAATTACTGCTCCCCCACCATACCGCAGGTATGCTGGGCAGAGGAACGATATGTCAAGAGCTTGATCGCGAGGAAAAAATGGATAAAGTGCAGAAACTTGTCACTACCGGCATCACCGTTGGCGCGGGCATGCTCGGCGGCAAGCTGGTTGATTTCCTTTGGTTGAAGGCAACCGGCAGCAAAGCACCACGTAAGGGCACTGAGGAAGCAGCTGAAGCTTCCTTCCGCCGTGCATTGGGCTTCGCAGTCGTCTCGGCCCTGGTGGCAGCCATCCTGCAGACCGTGGCCGACCGCAGCGCCAACAAGGTTGTTGCCAAGTTCACCAAGTAAGCTTCGGCGTAAAGCCAAAAGCGGGAGCCGCCCATCTGGGCGGCTCCCGCTTTTTCTCAATCTTGTTCGTCTTGCGATTCGGCCTTGGAGACCGGGGTGGTTCCGGTCGGCGGTGTGCCATTCACCTTGTTGACCACGAGGCTCAGCTCATCGGAGAACAGGGTTTCCTTGGCAGCGTGCTTGGTCCGGTAGCCGGAACGGCCAATCATGTGGGCCGAGACCGGCGCGGTCAATAGCTGCATGCCCCAGGCCAGCGCGAGGACCGGGATCACAGCCCAGCTGCGCAGGTAAATGGCCAGCCCCGCGAAGATCAGCAGGAAGCCGAGCACCTGCGGTTTGGTCGCTGCATGCATGCGGGTGAGCATGTCCGGGAAGGTCAGCAAGCCGATGCCTGCGATCAATGACATCAGGCAGCCAAGGATCAGCAGGATCGCAACGAGGACGTCGAGGAAGAGTTCCATTAGGCATTCCTCTGATCCGAGACGAAGCGCGAGACGGTCACCGAGCCGATGAAGCCGAGCATGCAGGCGGCGACCACAAACAGCAAGTAGTCGGTGTGCTTGTGCAGCACCATCTCCAGGCACAGGGCGGCGGAGATGATCAGCAGCATCACGTCCAAGGCCAGCACCCGGTCAAGGATTGACGGCCCCTTGGCAACACGGACCAGGCAGGCGACGGCACCGAGCCCGAGCATGATGCCGCAGATCCATATGACGATATCCAGCATGTTTACCCCTTCCTCGCATCAAAGTTCGGTCCGCATTCGCTCTTGATCGCTTCGTACTCATCGCGGCTGCCAATAGCCATGATCAGCCGGCGTTCGATGTCGCGAATGGCGGCACGCGCCTTCTCCACATCCCCTGGCGACTGAATGTCGATGTAGTGCAGGTACAGGGTCGACGAGCTGCGGTCCACATCGATCACGAAGGAACCCGGGATCAGCGTGAGCACGTGGCCCACGGTCATTACGATCAGATCAGAGCCGGTGCGCAGCGGGACCGCAATGATCGCACTGCGGGTGTGCTTCCCGCGGACCATGGCCAGCCAGGCCACGTTGACGCTGGCCACGAAGACCTGCCCCAGGAACCAGATGAACAGCTTCAGGCAGTACCAGGGATTGATCCGGCCCGAAAGGACCACCGGCGGCAGCGGGAACAGGTTCACGATCACCAGTGCGATGATCACGCCGAAAATCATGTTCCCCAGGGAGAAGTCCTGCCAGAGGGCACCCCAGACGAACAGCAGCAGCAGAAGCAGCGGCCATTCCTGCTTGAGTGTCGCGCGGTGGCGCACACCGGAGGTATCCAGCGCATCATCAATGCGCTGGTCACGCGGTTCAAAGTTCTTGTTCGGCATCATCCCTCCAATCAGAATGGCAAGATCGAGCTGATATACGGTTCGCGGGCAATCAGCTCCGCAGCCACCCGCTCACAGAATTCGAAGATCGGCCCGGCAAAGACGGTCAGGGCGATGCCCGCAAGCACCAGCGAACCGGTGGCGTAGCGCATGCCCCACGGCAAGGATTCGGATTCCAGCTGCTTGGCCAGCTTCAACCCCAGGCGAGGGTTCTGCGCTCCGCCGGCCAACGTCTCATCGGCGACCTGCGTCGCTTCGGCAACCAGGGCCTGGTTGGGCACCTCGGCATCGGCGGCACGGCGCCAGAACACACGGGCCCACACGCGGATGATCGCCATCAAGGTCAGCAAGCTGGTCAGCAATCCGGCGCCGATCACGACCCAGATCAGCGGGTCGGCGTCCTGCGCGGCCGCATGCAGCAGCCCGAACTTGCCCAGGAACCCGGAGAACGGCGGGATGCCGCCCAGATTGATGGCCGGGATGAAGAAGAGCAGGGCCAAGGCCGGGGAGAGCTTGGCCAGCGAGCCGAGCCGGGTGACATTCGAGCTGCCGGCACGGCGTTCGATCAGTCCCGCCACCATGAACAGCGAGGTCTGCACGATGATGTGGTGGCCCACGTAGTAGATGGTCGCGGCGATGGCCAGCGGCCCGCCCACGGCCACGCCGAAGATCAGGTATCCGATGTGGCTGGTCAGCGTGAAGGAAAGCATGCGCTTGAAGTCCGTCTGGGCCAGCGCACCGAGGATACCGATGACCATGGTCAGCGCGGCCACCACCAGCAGCCCGGCGTTGACCGAGCCGCCCGGGAAGAGCAGGGTTTCGGTGCGGACGATCGCGTAGACGCCCACCTTGGTCAGCAACCCGGCGAACACCGCGGTGACCGGGGCCGGTGCGGTCGGGTAGGAGTCCGGCAGCCACAGGGACAGCGGGAAGACCGCGGCCTTGATGCCGAAAGCGATCAGCAGCAGCACATGCAGGATCAGCTGCGGGCCCTGGCCCAGTTCGGGCAGCTTCACCGCGAGGTCGGCCATGTTCACCGTGCCGGTGGCCGCATAGATCATCGCGATGGCCATCAGGAAGATCACCGAGGAAACCACGGAAACCACCACATAGGTGGTACCGGCGCGGATGCGCTCGGCGGTTCCGCCCAGGGTCAGCAGCACGTAGCTGGCGGTGAGCAGGATTTCGAATCCGACGTACAGGTTGAAGAGGTCAGCGGCCAGGAAGGCATTGGACACTCCGGCGAGCAGGATCAGGTACGCCGGGTGGAATATCGACACCGGTCCGGGCTCATCCCCGTCGGCCAGGCCCTGGCTGGTGGCGAAGAGCAGCACGGCCAGCGAGACGACGGTGGAGATCAGCAGCATGAAGGAGCTGAACCCGTCGACCATCAGGGCGATGCCGAAGGGCGACTCCCAGCCGCCGATGTGGATGGCATAGCTCTCGCCGCCCCATACGGCGGCGAGCATGCCCGCTTCGAGCACCAGGGTCAGGCACAGGATGCCGATGGTGATCAGGCGCTGCAGGCGCACCTGGCGGCGGGCCAGGAAGGCTGCCCCGGCGCCGAAGATCGGCAGCACCACGGCCAAAGGGGCTAGATCCAGGAAATTCACTCTTCCCCCTCGCGCACTGGGCGTCCTTCTTCATCGACGAATTCGGTCGTGTCCTCGGCCACCGGCGAGTCCTCTTCCTCGTCGTAGGCGGTCTTCTTGGACACCTTGATATCTTCGGTGTCATCGGTGAGCTCATCGGCGCTGGTCAACGTCCAGGAACGGTAGATCATCGCCAGCAGGAAGGCGGTCACCGCGAAGGTGATCACGATCGCGGTGAGGATCAGCGCCTGCGGCAGCGGATCCGAATACGCGTCGGGCGCCGCATCCGGCTTGAACAGCGGCGCCATGCCCTTGCGCCCGCCGCTGGTGAGGATCAACAGGTTGATGCCGTTGCCCAGCAGCATGATGCCCAGCAGCACGCGGGTCAGGGTGCGTTCGAGCACCAGGTAGAAGCCGGCCGCCAGCAGCACGCCGGTGACTACGAGGAAGGTGATATTCACGCTCATCGGCCAACTCCAGTCCGGGAGGCCTGGATCTCGTCGTGGCGCTCCACCGGGCTGCGGCCCTCGGAAAGCGAATCAATTTCACTGCCCAAAGAACGCAGCACGTCCTGCACGAGGCCAAGGACCACCAGATACACTCCAATGTCGAAAATCGTTGAGGAAACGAACTTGTGCTCGCCGAAGAACCAGAATTCCAGGGCATAGGTGGTGAAGATGCCATCACCCAGCAGCAGCGGCACGATGCCCGCCAATCCGGCCAGTGCGATGCCGCCGCCGATCAGCATGCCCGGAGCGATGCGCATCGACTCGGAAAGTTCCACGCGGCCGCCGGCCAGGTAGCGGATGGTCAGCGCCAAGCCGGCGATCAGCCCGCCAGCGAAGCCGCCGCCCGGGGTATTGTGCCCGGTCAGCAGCGTGTACACCGACATGATCAGCACGGTGTGGAAAATCAGGCGGGTGACCACTTCAAAGATGATCGAGCGGCGCTCGGCGACCAGGGTGCTGCCTGCCATCAACCAGTCCTGGTTGGAGCTGGAGGCGAAGCGGCGGGCAATGCGCAGCTCGGTTTCCTTGGAGTCCTTGGTGCCAATGGCTTCGGAACCCGCGTCGATGCTGCCCGGTGCCACCTGGTGGGCCCGCACCCGGTTGCCGAAGCTGCGTCCGGCGAAGATCAGCGAAGCCACGCCGGTGGCGGCAGCCGCCAGCACGGTAATCTCCCCGAAGGTATCCCACACGCGCAGGTCCACCAGGGCCACGTTGACGATGTTCTTGCCGAATCCCTCGTAGTAGGCCAGCTCCGGCCAAGCCAGCGAAATGCGGGCCTCGTTGCGGGCGGCCATCATCGCGATGGCAATGTAGACGACCATCACGGCCAGGGCGATCGCCAGGATGGCCCGGCCCCACTTGATCCGGGTCAGCCCCACCCACAGGCGCTTGGGCAGGGCGCGCAGGGCGAGGACGAAGGAAACCAGCACGATGGTTTCCACCAGCAACTGGGTCAGCGCCAGGTCCGGGGCGCCTTGCAGGGCGAAGATCGCGACCATGCCGTAGCCGGTCACCGAAACCATCAGCACCGCCATGAAACGCTTCGGCGCGGTAATGGAGACCACCGCACCGGCGATGATCACCGCACCGATCAGCAACTGGGCCGGGTGGTCGGCGATGATCCAGTTCGTTGGCCACGGGGTGTAGACGGTCAGCGCGATGGCCAGCGGAATCACCAGCACCACGACCAGGATGACGCCCAGGTAGAAGGACAGCGAACCACGCTGGGTGCGACCGGTGATCCAGATGGCCGCCTTGTCCAGCACGTTCACCGACATGCGGTAGATTTCCTCGGCCGAGGTGACCATGCGGCGCAGCGGGGCGCCGGTGTCGGTGCGGTGGCGCAGCCAGAAGAAGCACAGGCCAAGGCCCACCGAAATTGCGCTCAGCCCCAGTGCCGCGTTGAAGCCGGCAAATGGCAGCAAGTGCATTTTGCCCGGTCCTCCCTGCGCGGCCGACCAGTGGATGGCCAGCGGTTCCACCAGCTGCGGGTACAGGCCCAGGAACAGCGTCGCCGCCGAAAGGACCAGCAAGGGAGCCAGGAAGATCAGCGTCGGGGCCTTGCACTGCAACGCGGGCAGCTTCTTTTTCTTCACGCCGAAAGCCCCGAAGAAGAAGCGCAGCGAGTAGGCCATGGTCAGCGCCGCACCTAGCAGGATGCCGAGGAGAGCGGCCATCCCCCACCCGGATTCCAGGTGCAGGGCCGATTCGTAGACCGCTTCCTTGGCAACGAAGCCGAACAGCAGCGGCACGCCGGCCATGGACGCCGCGGCGATGCCGGTGGTCGTGGCCAGGATCGGCATGGCCCGGCGCAAGCCGGTGAGCTTGCGGATATCGCGGGTACCGGTGTTGTGGTCAATGATGCCGACGCTCAGGAACAGCGTCGCCTTGAACAGGCCGTGGGCCAGCGTCATGGCCAGTGCCGCGAAGGCCGCTTCGGGGGTGCCGAAGCCGAAGACCGCGATGATGAAGCCCAGCTGCGAGACCGTGCCGAAGGCCAAGATCAGCTTGAGGTCGTACTGCTTGAGCGCCCGGTAGCCGCCGACGAGCATGGTGAGAATACCTATGCCCACGGTCATTGGGACCCACAGGGTTGTCTCGGCGAAGCCGGGAGCCAGGCGGGCGATCAGGTAGACACCGGCCTTGACCATGGCTGCGGCGTGCAGGTACGCGGACACCGGCGTCGGAGCGGCCATCGCACCGGGCAACCAGAAGTGGAAAGGCACCAGGGCGGACTTGGAGATCGCCCCGACAATAATCAGCGCTACCGCAACATCGGTAAAGGTCCCCAGCGCCACCAGCTCATCGGCCGAAGCCATGATCTCGGAGAGCTGGTAGCTGTCGGCCGCCGTGCCGAGCATCAAGATGCCGGCGAGCATCACCAGCCCGCCAAGGGTCGTGATGATCAGGGCGTTCATGGCTGAACGGCGCGCGGTGATCAGGGCTTGGCTGAAGCCGATGAGCAGGTAGGAAAGCACGCTGGTGATTTCCCAGAAGATGAACATGATGATGATGTCATCGGCCGTGACCAGTCCGGTCATGGCTCCGGCGAAAGCGACCATCTTCGCCGCGAAGCTGCCGATCTGCGGATCATCATTCTTGAAATAGCGGGCGCAATAGAACAGCACCAGCGCACCCACGCCGAGGATCAGCAGCAAGATTGTCGCGGCCAATGAATCCATGCGGAAATTCAGGGCGATATTCAGCCCGGGAATCCATTCCATTTGAACCGAGGGCGGAGCATTTGGCGCACCATTGGCCAGCGAGTTATCGGCAGAAAGCACCGCCGGCATGCGGGTCAGCAGCCAAACAAATCCCACTGCGGGCACGACCGCCACAACGTAAAAACCGTTTCGTTTCAGGGCCCGGAATATTAATGGGCATAAAACAGCGGTCACAAACAGCGCAGTGAGAATTATTAGCACGCTTTTCCTCTGTCGGCTGGTGGTGGGCAGAGTATCCAGACCACTTCGGAAAGCGGCTGCATCTGTGATTTTATCAGCCGCGAGCTGGCTGCAATCGCACGAATGTGTCGTTTAAGGAATATTCCCTGCGTTTTCCGCAACCAGCTGATTTTCTGAATCGGTCACTATTTTCTAAAAAGTCGTTCCTATTCATTCCCTGATTACCAGTTGCCGGTACGATGCCAGCATGGGAATCAATCAGGTCGAACCGTCAGCGATTCGCGAAAAGTGGCTCAACAAGTACACCTGGGCGTGGGCCAGCTGGGACTGGGGCCAAGCCGCGATCAACGCCGTCATGATCACTTTCGTATTCACCGTCTATCTGACCAGCGAACTATTCGGCGACACGGATCATGCTTCGCTGGTGCTCTCCCAGGCGCTGGCCATCGGAGGCCTGGCCATCGCCCTGCTGGTGCCGGTCACCGGGCTTCGCGCCGATGTCGCCGGACGGCGAAAGCTGTGGATCGTGGTCAACACGCTGATTCTCGTCGCGATCTGCGCGGCCTGCTTCTTCGTCTACCCCGCCCCTTCCTACCTCTGGTTCGGTGCGATCCTGGTCGCGGCCATGTCGGTCTTCGGCGAATTCGCCGGCGTGAACTACAACGCGGTGCTGAACCAGATTTCCACCAAGGCAACGGTCGGCAAGGTCTCCGGTTTCGGCTGGGGCATGGGCTACGTCGGCGGAATCCTCGCCCTGGCCCTGGTGCTCTTCCTGTTTGTGCAGCCAATCGTGGACTGGCCAGGTGCCAGCACCGACGAATCGTTGAACCTGCGCTGGGTGGCAGTGTTCTCTGCCGCCTGGTGCCTGCTCTTCGCGCTGCCGCTGTTCTTCGTGATCCCCGAAGCACCACCGAGCACTTCGAAGAAAATCCCGCTGATGCTGACCTACAAGGTGCTGTTCAACAACATCAAGGACCTGTGGAGCAGCGACCGCAACCTGCTCTTCTTCCTCTGCTCTTCGGCCGTCTTCCGCGACGGGCTGGCAGCCATCTTCACCTTCGGCGGCGTCATTGCAGCTGGCACCTTCGGTTTCGAATTGACCGAGGTCATCATCTTCGCGATCGTCGGCAACGTAGTGGCGGCCCTGGGTGCTGTGCTCGGCGGCCGCGTCGATGACTGGGCGGGCCCGAAGGCGGTCATTGTCGGTTCGCTGATCGGCCTGCTGGTTGCCGGCGCCGGAGTCTTCTTCTCCCCCGAAGCCGTGGGCTTCTGGATCTTCGGCCTGCTGCTGTGCTTGTTCGTCGGGCCGGCACAGGCAGCTTCGCGCTCCTACCTCTCGCGCTTGATTCCCGAAGGACGCGAAGGAGAGCTCTTCGGGTTGTACGCGACGACCGGCCGCGCCGTGTCCTTCTTGGCGCCGGCGTTGTTCGCCGGGGCCATCGCCATCGCTACGCCGCTGGTGGCATCCGGCCAAGCGCAGCGTTATGGCATCCTGGGCATCCTGCTGGTCTTGGCGCTCGGCCTGCTCCTGCTCCTGCCAATCCGGTCGCCCAAGAACGTCACCCCGTAGCTTCCAGCCGCAAACGGCGCTGGCCCCCAACGATTG